>DASWYT010000094.1:0-1816 GCA_036404835.1 Alphaproteobacteria bacterium
GATAATATCGAGCCGCTTCATGGGCTAGCCAGTAAGCGGTTGCTGTTGTGGCAATTGTCTTATCTTTTTTAGATGCCAGGAAAAGAGCCTGATGTTCCAGATGATCATGCGTTTGTTGCAGATCCCAGCTCGTGATCGGCCACGGGCCCTGCTGATAAATTTGCTGGAAAGATGTTTGATAGGCAGATCCCAGTTTGAGTGGATCGTAAATGACTGATCCATTGGCGATCATATCCAGTACGGCTCCGTTGCGGCTGTTAGTGGCCTGCAGAACTTCAAAAGCCAGACTGTCCGGCGTGCGGACAACGATATCGGCCTGGCCGTTATAATTGTTATAAGAGATCGGTGGCTGGGTCTCATCCTGACTGAGGACGATCAGGTCGTAATCGGACTGGGCATCAAACTGGCCGTTTTGGGCCGCGCGGCTGCCTCCGGCAATCACCAGATAAGGGTTACGTATATTTTCTTTAATGTCTGCGAGCAGGCTGTTAAACACGGTAAACCAGTGATCTATATTGATTTTATACACATAACATTTTTAAGATAATAAGACAATGGTTTTGCAGGGCTTTTAACGCAATTTTCAGGCCCTTGGGGCAGATTAATAAGGATCATGATCATGGCACACAACCCGCACTGTACGACCCTCGAAAACACTGGATTTTCGGACCTGTCGGCACATATCAAGACGGTGTTTGCGCCGGTTGCCATCAAGCCCACACGAACAATTCAGAATGGTCCTACCCGGGTCGATAATAATGACGCTTTTGCGGATGGTCTGGCGGTCAAAATCCGCCCGAAAACCAAGAAACCGCCAATGTACCGGGTGTTGCTGCTGAATGACGATTTCACCCCCATGGATTTCGTCGTGTATGTGCTTGAACGGATTTTCGGCCGCTCCCGTCAGGAAGCAACGGACATCATGCTGTCAGTGCATCAAAAAGGTGTGGGTACTGCCGGGGTTTATACGTATGAGATTGCCGAAACAAAAGTAGATCAGGTGATGGTGCTGGCCCGCCAGCATGAACACCCGTTGCAATGCACGATGGAAAGGGAAAATTAGAAGATGTTGTCACCACAATTAGAACAAACGCTCCATCGCGCGCTCCATTTCGCCAATGCACGCCAGCATGAATTTGCGACGCTCGAACATTTATTGCTCGCCTTGCTGGAAGATCAGGATGCCTTGCCGGTCCTGCGGGCCTGTGGCGTCGATGTCGATGAATTGCGCCGCGAGGTCAGCGAGTTCGTCGATCATGAACTGAGCGGCTTGATGAACCCGGCCCATGAAGAAGCCAAGCCAACCTCCAGTTTCCAGCGCGTGATCCAGCGCGCCGCGATCCATGTCCAGTCTTCCGGCCGTACAGAAGTGACCGGCGCGAATATCCTGATTGCATTGTTCTCTGAACGTGAAAGCCATGCGGTTTACTTCCTGCAGGAACAGGATATGACCCGTTTCGATGCGGTGAACTTTATCTCGCACGGTATCGCGAAAAACCCTGTCTATCGCGAGGAAAAACCGGTCGCCGGGGCTGCACCGACCGCGAAAGCCAATCGTGACGAGCCGGAAGAGGGCGAAGTCAAACCAAAGACAAATGACGCGTTGAAGTCATTCTGTGTCAATTTGAATCAGCGCGCGCAAAAAGGTGAGATCGATACGCTGATCGGACGCGCCGAAGAAGTTGAACGCACCATTCAGATTTTATGCCGCCGTTCCAAGAACAACCCGCTGTATGTCGGTGATCCGGGCGTTGGTAAAACAGCGATTGCCGAAGGTCTGGCCAAACGTATCGTCGATGGCGATGTGCCGGATGTG
>DASWYT010000095.1:0-6105 GCA_036404835.1 Alphaproteobacteria bacterium
TACCTGATCGTCAGGATACGGCGGCCGATCCATTCGGTGATGCGGTTGGCCCGATAAGCCGTCACCATCGGCGTATCGCAAAAAGCCAGTTCCAGCGCCACAGTGCCCGATGCATGCAGGGCAACACCACTCACCTGCATCGCGGTGTATTTATCCGCACGGTCCGTAATGATCGTCACCGGCAGATGGGATTCACGACAGGTGGCGCGAATAATATCCGCCAGGCGCGGCAGGGCTGGCAGGATGATCTGTAACAAGGGATCGCTTTGCAGCAATGTCTTGGCAGACTGGATAAAGACCGGCAACAGGCTTTCGATCTCGCGGTTCCGGCTGCCCGGCAACAGGCATAAAATCGGACGGCTATCATCCAATTGATATTGCGCAAAGAAATTTTTCTTCTTCTCATCCGTCAATGGCGTCACGATTTGCGCCAGCGGATGCCCCATGAATTTTGCCTTCAACCCATGGATGGTGAAATATTTCGGCTCGAACGGGAACAGGCATAATAGGCCATCAAGAAATTGCGCGATCTTTTTTGCACGTCCCGGACGCCAGGCCCAGACGGTCGGCGCGACGGTGTGAATGATCTTCACCTGCGGCATCGTGGCTTTGACCCATCTGGCGATACGCAGGCAGAAATCCGGCGCATCGATGGTCAACAGGAGATCAGGCTGAAACGCGCGGATGGCCTGTTTCGTTTGCGCGATACGTGTGATCAGGCGCGGCAGATGTTTTAACACCTCGACCAGACCCATGACACTGAGATCACTCAAGGGAAACAAGGATTGCGGCAGGCCGCTGGAGAGCATCTGGTCCCCGCCGATCCCGGCGATGATGGAGTCAGGATACTCTGCTTTGATTTGAGAAAGCAGGTCGGCGCCCAGCAAATCGCCGGACGCCTCTCCGGCAATCACGAAAATGCGCTTTGCGGTATAGTGCGCATTCACGTTATACTCTTTTCCGCATCGAACCCGATGATGAACAGGCCATGCTTGTTCGCCTCTTCCACCGCCTGTGGCGCATGGAGGAACAAGGCATTGCCCGCCTCAACGGCGATGCCCGCAAAACCGGCAGCAACCGCCTGGCGGATCGTTTCCGGTCCGATGGTCGGCAGATCGACGCGGCGATCCTGCTGTGGTTTCTTGATCTTGACGAGAACGGGCGCACGGCCTTTGCGTTTATAATGGCCGCAACGCGCGATCAATTCGGCTGTACCCTCGATGGCTTCGACGCCCAGCACCAGTTTCTGTTGCACGACAATCGACTGGCCCTGGTCACGTTCAGCCCACGCGCGGATAATCGGCAACACGTAATCAATATCAGCTGTAAAATCGTCATCCGGTTTCACGCGGGTCATCACGCCGACCGGCATGACGCCATCATGGTATAATTCATCCGCGCCGATGATCTGGACGCCACGGCGTTCGATCTCGTCGGCGATAAAACGCAGGATTGCATCATCACCCTGCATATGGTGGCGCTGCAGGCGGTAAACGGTTTTAATTCCTGTCCAATCCGGGATCAGTTCGCCAAAGGATGGGCGTTTGACATGACCGGCCATGATCAGATGCGTGATCTGTTCGCGCTTCAGCAGATCATAGAGATGGCCGAATTTCGCCATGCCAACCCATTCATGCGGATAGGCTGTGACCCAGTCCGCATCGGCAATCCCTTTGAGCGGAATAATGAAAATGTCTTTATGCTGGTCTTTGGCAGCTTGTGCGACCAGTACAGGAAGGCTTCCCGCCCCCGCCAGGAGGGCTATTTTTTCAGCCATGATTGCTCTTTGGCATGCAGATTCCATACGGGCCTTTATTGCGAACGAAATCGATAATTTCCGTGACAAACTCTGAACCGCTATAATCATTGGCGGCTTTTTCGATACGCTGGGCAATAGTTGCCTCATCGCTTTCAAAGACATTCTTGAACAGATGGCGCAGATTGTTGATTTCGGTTTTCTCAACGCCGGAACGTTCCAGACCGACCAGGTTCAAACCGGCCAGACTGCCGCGCTCGCCGACGATCATACCATACGGGATGACATCGCTTTCAACACCGGTCATGCCACCGATCATGGCGTTCTTGCCGATGCGGATTTTCTGGCGAACGGCACATAAACCACCCAGACGAGCACCATCACCGACCACAACGTGACCGGCTATCGTCGCGGCATTGGCCATGATCACGCGATCACCGACGACACAGTCATGCGCAATGTGAACGCTCATCATAAACAAACCGTCACTGCCGACCGTCGTTTCCATACGGTCATCCGCGGTACCCGGGTTCATCGTCACATATTCACGGATGACATTACGGTCACCGATCACCAGACGGCTGTCTTCGCCTTTAAATTTCAGATCCTGCGGCTTGTGGCCCAGGCTGGCGAACGGAAAGATTTCATTATCCGTACCAATCGTCGTATTGCCGTCGATCACGACATGCGAATGCAAAATCGTGCGATCACCAATGATCACTTTCGGACCGATAACGCAGTAAGGCCCAATCTGCACATTGGCACCGATCCTGGCACCATCATGAATAACCGCAGTCGAGTGAATATGAGTTGTCATTAACGGTCTACAATCATGGCTGAAAATGTGGCTTCGGAACATAAGACGTCGTCAACTTTGGCCTGTCCGCTGAATTTCCAGACATTGCCACGGTTGCGTTCAACTTTGACGTATAACAAGATCTGGTCGCCCGGCTTTACCGGCTTGCGGAAACGTGCATCGTCAATGGTCATGAAATAAACCAGCTTGTCTTCGGCTTCCTTGCCCAGAGAATGCACCACCAGCGTCCCGGCAGCCTGTGCCATCGCCTCGATGATCAGCACGCCTGGGAAAATCGGATGCCCCGGGAAATGTCCCTGGAACAGCTCTTCATTGATCGTCACATTCTTGATGCCGACAATGCTTTCGCCTTTGACGATGTCCTTGACGCGGTCGATCAACAGGAAGGGATAACGGTGTGGAATCCGTTCCATGATCTGGGTTACATCAAGCGTGTCATTTTCTTGTTCGGTCGTCATATTACTTCTCTTTTGTTTTTTTGATCAACTTGCCCAATGTGGCAACCTGACGCAGAAAATCTTTGATTGGCATAGCCGGGTAACCCATCACCTCAGTCCCCGGATCAACATCACGCAGGACACCGGACTGTGCGGCAATACGTGCACCACGGCCGATCTTCAGATGGCCGGCTACACCGACCTGCCCGGCCAGTACAGCGTAATCGTCGATCTCAGTGCTGCCGGAAATACCGACCTGCGCCACGATCACGGCGAATTTACCAATCTTCACATTGTGGCCGATCTGAACCAGATTATCAATCATACAACCATCGCCGATCATCGTATCCGGACCGGAACCACGGTCAATTGTTGTATTCGCGCCAATCCAGACGCGGTCACCAATCAGCACGCGTCCCAATTGCGGCACCGGAATATGGCCGGTCGGATCAATAGCAAAACCAAAACCTTCCTGGCCGATACGGACACCCGCCAGAATACGGCAACCGGACCCGATCTGTGTAAAGGACAAGGAACAATTCGAACCGATAAGCGTATTGGAACCGATGGTCACGCCATGGCCGACAACGGAATTCGGCTTGATCCAGCAATGGTTGCCGATCTCCACATTCTTGCCGATATAAACATTGTGATCGATGATGCAATTGCTGCCGATCTTGGCGGTCGGATGGATAAAGGCATTCTCGGACCAGTAAGCCTTGCTCCAGCTTGGTTCCGGATAAAGCTGTTGGGCCGCCAGCGCATAGGATTTATAGGGATTTTTGCTGACCAGCAGCGCCATGCCAGCCGGCGCTTTATCGACCTGATCCGGCGCAATGAAACAAGCACCTGCCTGGGACTGCAGGAACGTATCAAGATATTTTTTATTGTCGAAAAAGCTTAAATGATTGCTTTGGGCCATTTGCAAAGGCGCAACGTCATCGACAAAAAAACTGGCCGCGTTCGGGCAATTTTTAACCTCGGCACCGCTCAATTGTGCCAAAGCCGCAAGTGATTGCGGCTTTGGTGATTTAAAGAAACGTGGATCAGACATATCTATCCATTAATTAATCGAAACAGGAATGGACGAGACCTTGGCATTCAGAGCTTTCAGAATGTCCTGGGTCATATCCATACGGGCATCGACCAGAACCAGATCCTGACGGGCCAGAACCAGGGAAATACCTTCTTTGCCAGCATGGTCAGCCACGATCTTGACGATATGCTCGCGCAGCTTGCTCATGGCGGTATTGTAAGCCTTGTCAAATGCGATGCGGCGCTGCTGGACGGATTTCTGTGCGGCAATCACTTTTTCCTGGAACTTCTTGCGCTCCGCCATGAATTGTTCCTTGGTCATGGTTTTTTGCTGCTCGATCAGTTTTTTCTCACCGGCACGCAGCTCGGCTTCCTGTTTTTCGATCTGGGTCTTGTAGGTGGCACGCTGTTTTTCCAGCTGGGAACGGATGGATTTACCCGCTGTGGAATTGGATACCAGGAACTGCGTATCGACCACGGCAATACGGCCCAGATGGTCAAGCGGAGTCTTTGTCGCTGCCACTGCCGCAGCAGTCGGTTTTTTCTCTTCGGCATGCGCAGCAACCGGCGCAACAGCCAGCATCAGCAAAGCGGCAAATGCAATGGCCTTAGAAGCGTGTGCCAAAGGTGAAATTGAAAATACGTTTTTCATCATAATCTTCCTTGATAATTGGAATAGCGAGATCGCCACGAAGTGGACCTAACGGTGAACGCCAGGATAATCCTGTGCCGACGGAGAGACGTAAGGCATCATCATCACGTAGATTAGTATTCGCACTGTCTGTGTCAATCTGGCCAAGTGAACCGGCATCCGTGAAGAAATGCGCATTAACACCCTTCTCTTTCGGCAGGCCGACCATCGGGACCATCAACTCCATCGTACCTTTGACATAGCGGTTACCGCCCAGGGAGTCACCTGTCACAGTATCACGGCCACCAATACCGGCATTATCAAAACCGCGGAAGGTATTGCCACCTAAGAAGTAACGGTCGTTAATGGCGACATTCTGGCCAAAGCCGAAAATATAACCTGCTTCGGCACCGGTGGAGAAGATCCAGCTATTATCATCATCCAGCGGCACATAGAACATGCTCTTGACCTTGTTGCCCAGATAACGCGCATCCCCCGCCAGACCGGCCACATCATTTGAAATGCTCATGATATAACCGTCGGTCGGCAGCGTCTTGCTGTCGAGTTTATTATAAGTGATCGTGTGGCCGACTTTTGATGTGACGCGGTCGCCTTCCTGTTCACGGATATAACGTGAAGCCAGCGGATCAACATCACTGATCTCGTTATTCTCAAGGTTATAACGCAGATCCTGACGGGTATTTTCAGCCAGCGGGTAACCCATGCGCAGGCCGAAACCTTCACGTTTCTGGTCATAGGAACTTTCACGCTGCCAGTCACGTTCGATACTGAACAGATCGACACCGGCGGACAAATCGCGTTCCAGGAAGTATGGCTCGGTAAAGCTTAAATCATACTGTTGACGACGGCCGGACAAAGTTGTCGCTAATTGCAGATCCTGGCCTTTGCCAAGGAAGTTACGTTCGCGGATACGGAAATCCCCTAACGGACCTTCAGCCGTGGAGAAACCGGCACCGACGGATAATTCACCGGTGGATTGCTCTTCGACCGTAATCTTGACCACCGCGAGGTCAGGCTGGGAACCGGCTTTGGTCTCCACTTTGACATCACGGAAATATTGCAGATCGCGCAGACGCTGTTCGGAACGTTTCAGTTTGCTGCGGTTGAACGGGTCGCCTTCACTGAGCAGCATCTCACGGCGGATCACGGAATCCAGCGTACGCTCATTGCCACCAATATCGATACGTTCCACAAAGACGCGCGGGCTTTCGGAAATCACGTAATTAATATCGATGGTGTGGGTATCGCGCTTAACATCGATCTTCGGCTTGATATCGACAAAGGCGAACTGGTGATCCGCCAGGTAATCCGTCAGGGTGATAATTGAATCTTCGATATAATCGGCATTGTACCATTCATTCGGGATCGTCTTGATCATCGACACGACGCTGTTCGGGTCCAGCGCTTT
>DASWYT010000096.1:0-3160 GCA_036404835.1 Alphaproteobacteria bacterium
CAGTTTCTGGTCGCCGCTAAAGGACTTCAAAGAGAAGTTGCTGGCAGAGAATTTTATCAAGCCGGAGGATCTGGGACTGTTCAGCTTTGCCGAATCAGTAGATCAGATTGTGCCGCAATTGAACGCGATGATCAGTTGATCTTCAGCAATTCGTCTTCGGCAGAAACCAGGTCGCGGCAGATTTTCATGGCGTCGTAATAACGGCCTGCATCGACAGCGGCTTTGATCAGATTCAGGGAATCTTTGAGAACCGGCAGGGACACGGTGCGTTCCAGATCGCCGCGGAAATTCTCATAGAGCGGCTTGTACTGCTCGTGATTATCCTGATCGATATACAGCATCTGCAGCGTGAAATAGAGACGCTTGGATGGCGTGTTCGCTTCTTCTTCCTGCATGATATGCTTTTGGCGCATGACGCTGGCATTGTTCAGGATGATGATTTCAGTACGTCCGTCCGGGTTGCCTTCGACAACGGCACCATTGATGATGATGCGTTCTTTTGGCTTAAGTTGGATCTTCAGAGGCATGATCGTTTCTCACGATAATTAGAAAGTACATTCAACGGCTTAGCCCCTTAAGGCTTAAAGAGAGGTTAAATAACTGCCGTTATATGACATTTTTCAGGCAGCTTGTTGCAGGGCTGCCGCGATTTTGACCAGTTTATGACCCAGATTGAGGGCATTATTCTGCATTTTCTCATCCTTGAGCTGGCCTTTTTCGTCAAAGGCTTCATAAGCGCCCCCGACAGCAATAATATCCGGCAGGATGAGCGTCTGCAGGACGAACATCACATGTTGCAGCTGGTACAGGCCACGCAGGCCGCCGAATTTGCCCGGTGAGGTGGAGACCAGGCCGACCGGCTTGCCTTTGAATTGTTTCAGTGGTGTGTCGCCAGGTGCCGGACGGGACAGCCAGTCCAATGTGTTTTTCAGCAAAGGCGTGAAGCTGCCATTATATTCCGGGGATGCGATTAGGATGGCCTGATGCTCGTCAAAGATCTTTTTCAGTTTCAGCACATCATCCGGCAGGCCTTCGTTTGCTTCCAGATCGCCGTCATAGAGCGGGATCGTGTAATCGCGCAGATTGATAATACTTACCTCGGCCCCCGCATGACGTGCGCCCTGGGCAACGACTTCCAGCATCAGATGGTTGGTTGACCCTTTGCGGCCGCTGCCATCGAAGGCAATGATTTTGACAGTCATAATCTACTCTTTCTTGTTATTCTGATAAAAACATAAGGTTTAAGCCGTCAAAAGACAAGCTAATCGGTGATCTTATCCAATTGGCGCAAGGCTTTATTGTTTAGCAGGACCGGTTTTTGAATGGTGGCGCGTGCATCCTGATAGGCCTGGGCCGCTTGCTGGGGACGATTCGTCTGCAGGTACAAGGCAATCAGGTCGATCCATGTCTTTTCATCCTGTGGATTAGCCCGCAGGGCGCGGATGAGGGGACGCTCATGGAGCATCAGCTTTTCATTGGCCTGTTCGCGCTGGGATACATAATGATCGACCGGAAAATCCGGCATGCCGATAGAGCCCTGTGTATAATATAAACCCAATACCGCCAGCGGCGTAATCATTGCCAGTAACAGGGCGACGCGTTTGGAAAATGTGCCGGTTGGTTTCACATGAAACAACGCATGCCAGAACAATCCGACACACAGGGCAGTTACTATTGCAGAGGCAATCCAGAAGATCATGCCTGATCCTTTTTAAAGATACGGACGATCATCAGGGCGCCGCATGCCAGTGCCAGCAAGGGTGTCAGCCATAATAATAACGTGTGATAAGCCCAGACCGGCTTGTAATGAAGTTCTTCGCCATAGCGGCCAGTCAGGACTTTCAGGATTTGGTCTTTGTCATCACCGGCGCTTAAACGTTCACGAATATAGTTTTTCACATCCAGCGCCATCGGGCTGGTGGATTCCGTGATATTCTCATTCGGACAGGTGAGGCAGCGCAAATCCGTGGTGATATTCTCGATGTCACGGTCGGACACAGGGCGTGGTTGCGCCCATGCGGGATTGATTAGAAAACAGGCCAGCAAAATGATCTTAGCGCATGACAGGAAGAATTTCATTCTTCAATTCCCTTTCTGTCATGGCGCCGCTTTTGACGCGTGCGATGGAACCGTCTCTAGCGATAACAATGGTTGTCGGCACACCGGTCAAACCATATTTCGCACCGACTTCACCGGTTTGGTCGAGGCCCATATCGGTGAATTTCACCTGATGTTGCATCTGGTACATCGTTGTCAGTAAGGCCTGGTGATTATCCCGGTAAGCAATGCCATAGAGAGGAATATTATTTTTCTGGGCGAACTGGCTTAAAGCCGGAAGTTCTGTTTTGCAGATGCCGCACCAGCTGGCCCAGAAAACCAGCAAGGATGGTTTTTGCATCTCGGAAGATTGAAACAGGGCATTCGGACGCGAAAAACTGCGCAGGCTGAATGACGGGATTTTCTCATTGGTCAGGGCCGAACGGTTGGCGCTCTGGCCATTTACCAACGCCACACCGAACAACAGGGCGAGGATGGTAAACAGTATAAAAGGCAACATGCGGATGAATTTCATCATGGCTTTGACCCGGCTTTTGGATTGGTTACATGTGAATATAGCGCAAAAAGCCCGCCCAGCACCATGACCACGACGCCAGACCATAAGAGATTTACCAGCGGATGATAATATAATTTTATCAGCCATGTGCCAGGCTTGTCCGGTTTCTCGGTACCCAGGGCGATATAGAGATCACCGGCCCCGGCCGGATGAATGGCCACTTCGGTCGTATCCTTGCCCGCAATTGGATACCAGCGTTTTTCCGGCTGCAGGGTCGCCAGCGGCTGGTTGTCGCGTGTGACATGCAATGTGGCGCGGTCGATATTATAATTCGGACCATCCAGGCTTTTGATGCCCTGGAAGGTGAAACGGTAATCATGCAATGTCGTTTCCTGGCCTTTATCCAGCAAAGCGCTGGTGGTCTGCGTCCAGAAAGACGTACCGACCATACCGAGGATTACGATGCCCAGCCCCAGATGTCCCAGCGTCACGGCAAAAACGGAAGCCGGTTGTGGGAACAGGTTTTTGAAACGCCCTTGTGCGCGTTCCCACCAATAAGCCAGGCTGCTGGCGATGATCCACACCCCCAGGCCAAAACAGAACATC
>DASWYT010000097.1:0-8765 GCA_036404835.1 Alphaproteobacteria bacterium
CGTCGTAATTTGCTGGATGCGTTGGACAAAGTCTGCGACTTCCCGACACCACAAGGCATGCTGGATGCTGAATATAACCAGATCTGGAATTATCACCTGCAGGATCTGCAATCCCGTCAGATGGATACAGCCCAGGCTGAACAGGATGAGGATGCCAAGGAAGAGTTCAAGAAGATCGCCGGTCGTCGCGTACGCCTGGGTCTGTTGCTCTCTGCCATCGGCGAAGACCAGAAACTGACTGTTTCCCCACAGGAACTGCGTCAGCAGGTCATTCGTGAAGCCACCATGTATGGTGACCAGCAGAACGAAGTGATGAAATACTACCAGAAAAACCCACAGGCTCTGGCCGCTCTGCGCGCCCCGATCTTTGAGCAAAAAGCCATCGATTACGTGTTGGGTCAGGTAAAGATCAACGAGAAGGAAGTCGATGTCGACACACTGACCGCTGATCCGGACGAAGAAAAAGAAACAAAACGTACTTCTAAGAAGAAGTAAGCTTCGTGTTTCATAAAATGAAAAGCCCGGCATTGCCGGGCTTTTTTGTTAATCGAGCGTCACAATCACCGGCGTGTGATCGGATGGTTTTTCTTCGCCGCGTGGGGTTTTGTCGATGACGCAATCCTGCAGGCGGTCGGTCAGTAAGGGCGATAACAATACATGATCGATCCGGATGCCGTTATTGCGCGGCCAGCCGCCGCCCTGGTAATCCCAGAAGGTGAAGGCTTTTTCTTTCTTAGGATATAAGGCACGGAATGCATCCGTCAGGCCCAGATAAAGCAATTTACGCCAGCGCTCCCATGTGTCTTCGCGATAGAGTGCATCGCCGATCCATTCATTCTCATTCAGACAGTCTATGCGTGCCGGGATGATATTAAAATCACCGGCGATCAGGAACGGGATGCGGCTGTGCAAGAGATCATGCGCGTGACGGTATAACGCGTCCAGCCAGCGTAATTTATACGGGTATTTCTCACTGTCGGCGGATACGGGGTTGCCGTTCGGTGCATAGATATTGATCAGGCGGTAAGGCTTGTCACCCTGAAGCGTAATTTCGATGTAACGTGCCTGTTCTTCATTAGCCAAACCGGGCAGGGCCGTGTTGATTGTGTCGAACGGGATTTTGCTGAGGATGGCGACACCGTTATAGGCAGGCTGGCCGATGACCAGTTGATGCGGGTGTGTATCGCGGAATTCGTCATGCGGGAATTTATCCGTGGTGCATTTGATTTCCTGCAGCATCAGCACATCGGGATTTTGGGCGGCGATAAAACGCTGCACATGTCCGGTTCGCATCTTGATGGAATTGACGTTCCAGGTTGCAACGGTCAGCGTCACGGCTTAATCCGTCTGGTTCAGTGGCAATTGCGCCTGGTCGGCCGGGGTTTGTTCCAGGCTGTTTTCGTCCATGGCCTCTGGAATCACAGGCTCTTCCACTTCATTGATCGGTTCTGCAATTGGGTTCAGGCGCGGCGGTGACGGTTCATTATTCATCACGTCCAACGCTTCGATCCCGCGATACATGTAAATGCGGTGGCCGCCATTTGTGTTCAGTATATCGGGGTTCGGCAAACGCGGCAGCGGATTTTGATAGCTGAGGATCAGGCTGTCATTTTGCAAGGCACGCAGCAGGCGCGGTAACATCAGTTGCAGGTTGCGCGGCGTCTGGTTGAGATAAATCACATCGTAATTTTTTAAGGAGTGATCTTCCATGCGGCCGATAAAGAAACGGTAATTGCTGATGCTCTTGCTGATGGAACGGCAATTGGCGACAACCCAGGGTGTCGGCGAAGCCTCGATGCCATCAATCTGCCAGTTTGGCAATCGTCTCGCCATGTCCAGAACAAAGCCACCCCAGCCGGATCCCAGATCAATCAGATTACCACCTTCTTCGGGATTATAATTATAAAGCAGAAGCGCGATCTGATCGGCCACATCTTTGGGCGAGCTGGTCGGAGCCGTTTGCAGCTTGATTTGATAATATTCCTTGAAGCCATAACCGGCCAAGGCAATGATAATCAGGAGAATAGCGATAATACTCATAGGCTGACGCTAGCATGAGGATGTTAATGAGGTCTATAACGTCTCTGTATTATTTGATAAGTATAATATAAATCCATAATCTGATCAAAGATTATATGCAGGCAAGGACCTTAAAAGGAAGATAGGCCGGGTTGAAACAGGGAATACATGACCGGCTGAAAAGCCCGGCCTTAAACGCCGATTTTGCTGAAATCCACGGCAAAAGAGACCCCGCAACCGCAGCCTGAGACGGCATTCGGGTTCTTGATGGCAAAACGGGACCCCATCATATCCTGTTCGTAATCCAGGATAGCGCCTTTGAGGAAGCGTAAGGAGACTTCGTCTGTGACGACGGACGGGATGTCGGCCTCGACCGGAAAGGTCAGATCATCGCCACTGGCACCGGCTTCATCATAGCCGAACTGGTACTGGAGACCCGAACAGCCACCCCCGGAAACGGTCACCCGGAACATCAGATCAGGCTGGTTTCGCTTCTGGCGTTCGGCCGCAATCTTCTTCAGGGCACGCTCACTGACCTGCAGGCTGGCAGCCGGTCCTTGAGGGGTGGTTGAATTTAAAGAAAAATCGGGAGAAGCCTCTGTCATCCCTTAAAAATAGCGCTTTTTGGCCCTGAAAACAAGCGGTTGGGGCTTGCTGTTTTTAACGCTTGGGGATAAAACAAAAGGAGTAATTTTTCTAACATAATTAGGTGTTTCCGATGGATCTGCGCAACAATCAGGATGACCGTCCTTACCGTATGACAACCCGCCAAAGCTATGAGACCAACCAGCAATGGAATGAAGACGAGTCCATGACGACGCAGGGTTATTACCGTGAAGTGTTGCGCAATGTCACGGAACAACGCTGGTTCCCGCTGGCCGCCGTGACACTGGGTGTCATCGTCTTCGGCAGCCTGATCGCTTTCGCTTACCGCCAGGGTGCGCAGACCACGGCGAATGCAACGACCCCGCTGATCCAGGCCGAAAGCACACCATACAAGGAAAAGCCACAGGATGCCGGTGGCATGGATGTCCCGTTCCAGGATGCCGTCGTGTTCGATCAACTGGATAACAGCAAAACTGCTGATGCCGGTGACAAGATTGAGAATTTATTGCCGCCACCGGAACAACCGGTCGAAGACCCGGCGAAAGTCGCTGATGCCGCCACAACAACCGATGGCACCAAGAGCGCCACCGAAACCGCTCCGCCAAGCGCTCCGAAGGAAGAAGACACCGATAAGAGCGTGATCGCCAATGCCACGACGAAAACGGACACATCTGACAGTGTTGCCGATAAAATCGCCGCAACCGAAGAAGCGATGAAAGCAAAGGCCACCGACACCACCACGACCGCCAAGGAAGTTGCGACAACCACCAAGACGGACGTCGCTAAAACGGAAACGGCTGCGGCCCAGACCATTGCAAAAACCATCCCGGCCAAAGCGGAAGCAAAAACAGCAGCTCCTAAAGTCGCCACAACAACGGTGAAGACCGAAGAGATTGCTGCGGCACCGGCGGCTAAACCTGTGACGACCACAGCAACCACACCGGCCAAGATGAATGCTGTTGCACCGGCTGCTCCGACACCGGCGCCTGTTGCAACCGGCGGTTCTTCCAAAGTTCAGTTGGGTGCGTTCAAGGATGAAGCGGCGGCCCGCGCGGCCTGGGTCCAGTTCCAGAAACAATATGCACCGCATCTCAATGGCATCACGCCAAATTATGCGCGTGCCGATCTGGGTGCCAAAGGCGTGTTCTACCGCGTGCAGGGTGTGAATTTGTCCAAGGCACAGGCCCAAAGCATTTGCCAAAGCATCAATAGCCAAAAATCCGGGGCCTGTATTATCCCGCAATAATAAATAATCCACCAGGATGTAACCGATGAGTTCTGCGAAAACAGCTAAAGCCATGATCGTCGCCTTTAAGGGCGCTGAACTGACGGCTGACCAGGAAGCTTTTTTCAAAGACGTCAATCCGTTCGGTTATATCTTGTTTTCCCGGACTGCGCTGGGAAATATTCAAAACCCGGACCAGGTCCGCAAACTGACCGATCAGTTACGTAAGATCAGTGGTCGTGACGATGTGCCGATCCTGATCGATCAGGAAGGCGGCCGTGTCCAGCGTTTGCGCGAACCACAATGGCCGGAACTGCCGGCGGCCCGTATTATCGGTGATTTATACGCCAAGGATCATGAAGCCGGTTTGCACGCCGCGCATCTGCATACGCAATGTATTGCGGCATCTTTGCGCGGGATCGGCGTCAATACGGATTGTGCGCCGGTGCTGGATCTGATTACAGACGGCACACACAATGCCATCGGCGACCGCGGTTACAGCACGAATAAACATCATGTAATTACCCTGGCCAGCTATGTTGCCAATGAATTCATCAAAGGCGGGATTATCCCGACGATCAAGCATATCCCGGGCTATGGCCAGGTGACCGATGTCGATCCGCATCTGGGACTGCCAGTGGTTGATGCATCGGCTGAATATCTGTTTGAAAATGATTTCCGTGTCTTCCGCGATGTCATCGGCAATCTGCCGGTCGGCGGTTTCTATGGCATGAATGCGCATCTGGTTTACAAGGCGTTCGATCCGGATACGGTGTCCACATTCTCCGAGAAAATCACGCGCGGCATTACCCGTGGCACGGCCATCGGTTTCGATGGTTTGCTGATGGCTGACGCGATTGAAATGACTGCGCTGGGCGGCACGATGGCGGAACGTTGCCAGCGTTTCTGGGCGGCTGGTGGTGATGTCGCCCTGCATTGCACGGGTGACCAGGACGAGATTGCCGCGATTGCCAAGATTGCACCGGACATGTCGGATGATCTGTGGGACAAGCAAAGAACCGCCGAAGAGATCCGCCGCGAGCAACAGGTTTATTTCGATGATAACGCACCGGAACTGGCACGTGAATTACTTGACCTGTTGCACAAGCATGGCGTGACCTGGGCCATCAACAAAATTTCTCCTTCCAATTAAGCATAGAGACACGACGTGACGGACGAGAATGAATTAGACCTGAATATCGATGCGCCGGTGACGCGAAATCCGTTCATCGTCGATTTGTCCGTCTTTGACGGCCCGATCGATTTGTTGCTCGACCTGGCCCGCCGCCAGAAAGTCGATCTAGCGCAAATTTCGATCGTCAAGCTGGCTGATCAGTATCTGGAATATATCGAACATGCGAAAGACCTTCGCCTGGAAATCGCCGCCGATTATCTGGTGATGGCGTCCTGGCTGGCTTATCTGAAATCCCGCTTGTTGCTGCCGGTAGAAGAACAGCCGGTCGAGCAGGTGACGCCACAGGCCATGGCCGATTTGCTGACGTTCCAGCTGAAACGTCTCGAAGCGTTGCGCCAGTCCGGTGAAGCGTTGCTGGCTCGTCCGCAACTGGGACAACAAGTGTTCAAACCGGCGAAACAGCCGCATCGTTTTGTCGTCAAGCAATTGACGTTCGATCTGCAATTCCATGACCTGATCAATTCCTATGGCCGTGTGTTTACAGAGAAACAGGTTGCATCTTACCGCCCGCCACCACGCCGCCTGTTCAAGCTGGAAGATGCGATGGAACGTCTGGCGACGATGATCGGCCTGGCGAAGGATTGGGCGCCGCTGGAGATCTTCCTGCCGCCGCAGATTTTCGAAGACCCGCTGATGCAGAAATCTGCGATGGCCTCCACCTTTGGTGCGATGCTGGAACTGGTCAAACAAGGCCAGGTCGATGTGAAACAGGATACGGCCTTTGGCCCGATTTACACCAAGGCAGCCGATGGCGTGATCATGCCAACGGCGACAACAGAATAATCAAGAGGACAGACAATGAACGACAACATTGAAAATCAGGATTTGCCAGAGGATGCCGCGCAAAATGAAGAGCTGGAAATCGCGCAAACCGAACAGGCTGAAAAAGAAGACAAGACGCCTCTGGTATTGACCGAAGAAGAGGAAGAGGATTTCCTGCGTCTGCTCGAAGCCTTGCTGTTCACCGCCAGTGACATGGTGACGATCAATGAATTGCAGCCATTCTTCCCGCCGCGCACCCCGATTGCGATGTTGCTGGAACGTCTGGAAACCATGTATGCCGAACGTGGCGTGCAGGTTGTTCAACGCGGTAACGGTTTTGGTTTCCGCACCGCTGCTGATCTGGGCGAGCGCCTGCAAATCCGCAAATCCGAGACACGCCCGATGTCGCGCCCGGTGATCGAGACATTGGCGATCATCGCCTATCACCAGCCGGTCACCAAAGCCGAGATCGAACAGATCCGCGGTGTGTCCGTCGGTAAGAATGTGTTGGAAAACCTGCTGGAGCAAAATCTGATCAAGCCGGGCAAGCGCCGTGAAGTCCCGGGCCGCCCGCTGACCTGGATGACCAGCCAGCATTTCCTGGATATGTTCAGCCTGACCTCCCTGAAAGACCTGCCGAATTTGCAGGAAATGAAGGATCAGGGCTTGCTGACCGTCACGCCGCCGAACTTCAACCTGCAGGCCACTTTGAACCTGGATGGCGAAGAGCATGATGATGCCGAGGATGCCGAACAGGACAATGATGACGCCATCGAGAATGAACTATCGTCCGATGATGATTCTGGTTATAATGACGAAGAAACAACGGAAGAGCGCGAAACAGCTTAAAGGGCGTGGCCCTTGGAAAGAGGTGTAAGATGGGTATCGGTTTTGGCGAATTAATGGTCATTCTGGTCGTGGTGCTGATCTTGTTCGGTGCCGGTAAATTGCCGGGCGTCATGAGCGAACTGGGCAAGGGCGTCAAGAATTTCAAATCCGGCATGAAGGATGAAAATGCTTCTTCCGCATCTTCTGATAAAAAGGATTCCTCATCTCTTTAAACAGGGAGAGATGATATGTTTGAAATAGGTTTCAGCGAAATAATTCTCATTGCAATCGTCGCCTTGCTGGTGACCGATCCAAGAGAGCTGCCGAACATCATGTTCAAGGCAGGCCGTTTTTTCCGTCAGTTCAAAATCATCGCCAGCCGCGTGACCAATACGGTCAGCGATGTGATGCATGAGCTGGAAGTCGAAAGCTATCGCCAGCAATTCAAACAGGATAAAGATCTGATCGAAGCGGATAAGGATGCTGATGCGGCGCTGGATGTGCCGCCTTTACCGAGCGATACCACGGAACAGGATAAACAGCCATGAATGATGTTTATCCGCCATTGCCGGCCCAGCCTTTGATCGGTCATATCATTGAACTGCGCAAGCGTCTGCTGATCTGTGCCGTGTTTTTCTGTATCGCGGTCGGCGTCTGTTACCTGTATGCGGAACAGATTTATGCGTTCCTGCTGCACCCGCTGGAAGTGGCCATGCATGGCAAGAACCGCCGCCTAATTTATACCGGCCTGACCGAAGCCTTCATGACCTATATGAAGGTGGCTTTCTTTGCGGGCGGTATCCTGACCCTGCCGATGGTGCTGTTGCAGGTCTGGCGTTTTATCGCTCCGGGCCTGTTCGATCATGAACGCCGGGCCGTTCTGCCTTTTATCATTGCAACACCTTTATTGTTTATCGCCGGTCTGGCCATGGCGTTTTACGGGATTATCCCGGTTGCCTGGGAGTTCTTCACCAGCTTTGAAACCAATGGCCAGGTCTCAGGCAGCCTGCCGATCGTCATGGAAACCCGCCTGAGCGAGTATCTGTCCCTGACTATGACCCTGCTGGTCATTTTCGGGGTTGCCTTTGAATTACCGGTTTTTATGGGATTGCTGGCCAAAACGGGATTGATCAAAGCCGATGCGCTCAGTAAAAATCGTAAATATGCCTTCCTGGTGATCCTGGTCGTCGCGGCGATCCTGAGCCCGCCGGACGTCATCAGCCAGACCGGATTGGCCGTACCTTTATACGGTCTTTACGAAGTATCAATCCTGGTTGTGCGATGGATGGAGAAACAAAAGATTGTACCTGCTGATAGTGAGATAATAGATGCTTGATATTGAATTGATCCGTACCAATCCCGACAGCGTCGATGGTGCTTTGGCACGTCGCGGTGTTGAGGGCATTACCAAGAATGTGCTGGCTTTGGATGTGCGTCGCCGAGGCTATATGACTGAATTACAAGAGCTTCAGCAACGCCGTAATGAACTCTCCCAAGAGGTTGGTGAAATCAAGCGTCAGGGTGGGGATGCTAACGCTATTATGGAGCAAGTCAGCCGTTTAAAAAATCGTATGACTGAACTTGAAAGTCATGAAGCTGCTGAAGCAGAGGCAATTGAAAAAATTCTACATACGGTGCCAAACCTGCCATTGGATGATGTGCCAAATGGTAAGGACGAGAATGATAATCTTGAAGTTGGTAGCTGGGGTACACCGCCATCTTTCCCGTTTGCACCGAAGGATCATGTCGAACTGGGTGAAGCACTGGGCATGCTCGATTTTCCTGCATCGGCACGTATGTCTGGTGCCCGTTTCTATGTGATTAAAGGCGCTCTTGCACGTTTAGAGCGTGCCATGCATTTATATGCGTTGGATATGCTGACAACTGAATTCGGCTATACCGAAATTACAGCACCCTTGCTGGTCAATGATCTAACGATGTTTGGCACGGGTCAGTTGCCAAAATTTGCCGAAGATTCTTTTAAAGCTGACACAGGACACTGGCTGATCCCGACATCAGAAGTATCCGTAACCAATCTGGTCATGGATCAAATCGTCAGTGAAAAAGATTTGCCGATGCGTTATACCGCTTCGACACCATGCTTCCGTTCGGAAGCTGGTTCTGCAGGCA
>DASWYT010000098.1:0-5753 GCA_036404835.1 Alphaproteobacteria bacterium
CGGCGCCCGTGATTTCATCCCGGTATTCAAGGAATTCGGCGCCCGCAACGCGCTTTATTTAGGCAATTTGAAACTGACAGTCCCCCCTCCTGTTGTCGATGCGGAAAAACTCACCGCCCTGCGCACCATGATCGGTGATCGTTTATGCATCGGCACATTCAGCACACAGCCGACTGATGAAGCTTTCTTTGCCGAGAATTTCCGCAAGCTGAAAAAAGAATTCCCGGGTATTCTTGGCATTATCGCGCCACGCCATCCCACACGCGGCAACGAGATCAAACAGGAACTTGAAGCGATGGGCCTGAAGGTCGCACAACGCAGCGCAGATGAACCAATCACGCCGGAGACCGACATCTATCTTGCCGATACGATGCGCGAGATGGCGTTGTGGTGGAGCCTGTGTCCTGTCGGCGTGATCGGCGGATCGTTCTTCCCGTTCGGCGGGCAGAACCCGTTTGAATGCACGCATTTCGGTTGCATCCCGGTTTACGGCCCGCATATGTTCAACTTCCCGGAACTCACCAAAATCCTGGAAGAACGCAATGTCGCCATTCCGGTAGCCTCACGCGAGGAACTTTTCTCCACCCTGAAACGTTTGCTGGAAGACAAGGCCAACCTGCATAACCGTCAGGTTGATGCGCGCATGCTGGCCAAGGAATTTGCCAACAGCATCGCACCGATTGCCGATTACATCACCAGCCATATCATGATGCACTGAACAGCATGAACGATCATTTTACATCACTGAAGAACCGTTTGTTCCAGCCGCCCGCTTTCTGGCGCGATAACGATGCCTGGCAAACACGCAGCCTGAACCCTATCGGCAGATTATACGGCAAGCTGGTCACCTGGCGTGCCACCCGTGCGCCGCGTTACAAAGCCCCTGTCCCGGTGATTTGCGTCGGTAATTTCACCCTGGGCGGCAGCGGCAAGACGCCGACCGTGCATGCCATCGCCCGTATCCTGCAAGCTGCCGGAAAAAAACCGGCCATCCTGTTACGCGGTTATGGCGGGGCCAGCAAAGGCCCGCTGCTCGTCGATGTCACCCAACACGGTGTCCGCATGGTCGGCGATGAAGCCATGCTGCATGTGCACGTCGCCCCGACCTGGGTCAGCGCAGACCGTGTAGCCGGTGCCAAAGCCATTGTCGCCAAAGGGGATGCGGATTGCATCATTATGGATGACGGCGCACAAAACCCGAATTTACACAAGGATTTCACGCTGAACGTGATTGACGGCGGTACGGGGTTTGGCAACCAGCGTGTTTTCCCGGCCGGTCCGCTGCGCGAAGATATACGACCTGCGCTGGAACGTACCAGTGCGATCCTGATGATCGGCAATGACCAGACCAATCTCCTGCCACGCTTGCAAAACCGCAAGAATCTTTTTACCGGCCAGATCGTGATTGCGGAAGATATCGATCATTTGCGCCAGCAGGCCATCTTTGCGTTTGCCGGGATCGGACGTCCGCAAAAATTCTACCAGACCTTGCGCAAGGCCGGCCTGAATGTCCTGGGCACCAAAGATTACCCGGATCATTATCCGTTTACCGCGTATGATTTGAAAATCCTGCAGCAACAGGCCGACCAGCATCACGCGCAACTGGTTACCACAACAAAGGATTGGGTCCGTATCCCCAGTGGCTACCAGCACCTGGTGCAATTCCTGCCGGTTGCACTGGAGATCGACCAAGAACAAACACTCAGCCAGTTTCTGTTATCGCTATGGGCAAAATAAAATCCCTTCTCAATGAAATCGGCAATCTGACCGAAGCCGTCCTGGCCTATGGTTTCTATGGTTTCTTCGCTATCTGGCCGCTGGATATCGCCTCTGCCATGGGCGGCTGGATCGGTCGTACCGTCGGCCCGCGCATGTCTGTTTCAAAACGCGCTTATAAACATCTACAGATTGCACTGCCGCATCTGACACAAGCGGAACAGCAAAAGATCGTTATTGAGATGTGGGATAATCTGGGACGCAATGTTGCCGAAACGCCGCACCTAAAAAAACTGATCCGGCAGAACCGTATTCAGCTGGAGGGCTGGGAACATGTTCAAAACGCTCTGGGCAAAGGCAAAGGGCTGCTGATCGCCAGCGGCCATTTCGCCAATTGGGAAGTCGGTCCGGTTTATTTCTGGGATAAAGGCTACCCGGTCACCACCGTCTATCGCCGCCCCAATAATCGCTATATCGATCCCCTGCTCCGTTTCACCCGCCGGGCTATTACACCGCAATTACTAGCCAAGGGCCATAAAGCGGCGGCCGGTATCGTCAGAACCCTGCGCCAGAATGGCGTAGTCGGCGTACTGGTCGATCAGCGCATGAGCGAAAGCGGCACGATGCTGCCTTTCTTCGGCAGACCGGCCATGACCGGCCTGGCCACGGCGCAGCTGGCGCTCAAAACAGGTGCAACCCTGGTGACCGGCACCTATATCCGTCAGAATGGTGCACATTTCGCACTGCGCGTACACCCGCCGATCCTGCCCCCTCCGGACCTGACCGGAACGGATGCCACCAAAGCGATGATGACCGAAGTCAACCGCATCTTCACCGACCATATCGCCCAATATCCCGGCCAATGGCTGTGGCTGCACCGCCGCTGGGACAGCAAGAAAAAACCATGGGATTACCCAAGCTATACCGGGCCAAAAAGCCCCTGATACTTGCCAAATCCGGCAGCCTGCCCTATAAATCCATACATTGTTTTCAATACGCTGCTGTAGCTCAGCTGGTAGAGCACATCATTCGTAATGATGGGGTCGCAAGTTCGAATCTTGTCAGCAGCACCATGATTTAAAAATCCCTGTTCCAAAGAATGCCAGATAAAGGAAAACATCATGGATGCGCATCAAAAGAATGTGGCTGAACAATGCATGATTGCGTCACATGAAGGCACGCTGAATTTTCCGGCTATCCTCAACCGTCTGGCCGAAGCCGGTTTTGAGGGTTATCTGGTGGACTACCGGAAAGGAACCACGGTTTATTATCTGGCTGATGGTGAATCTGTCGAAATCCAGAACATCAAAACCCCGGGCCTCGTCGCACCGGAATTCAGGGCGGATATCATCGAAGCCAATGTCCGTAAATCACAGGCCAACGCCCACAGCTACCGGGAATTTTGTGAGCATGTCAAAAACGCGGGTTGCGCCGGTTATCTGGTGACGCTTTTGGGCAAACGCGTCGTCTATTACGGCCGTACCGGCGAAACACATGTGGAGATGATGCCGGTCTGATCGCCTTTACAGGTGAGGATCAGGCTTTCCCCCGGCCTGCATTTTTTGCGAAATAAATCCATGCCTCGCCGATTTTGGCATCGCGCGAGGTGAAGATGATCGCCCCATCTTCCGGGGCGGTGACTTCCTCGCCATCGTGACGAACACCCAGCACATCGCCCTTTGTCACAGGCTCGAATAAGGCCCAATTTTTCAGGAATTTGTCATCTTCATGATGGCGGATAAAGATGTGCGAGAATTCATAGGATTCCACAAAAGGCTTGATATCGGCACGCGTATCGGGCGTCAATCCCAGATGTGCCAATGCACCGTGAATGGCTTTACAGGCAATCGGGATGGCTTTCGGATCCGTGTGGTTGCCGCATTCGACCGTCACGCCATAACCGCCGATACTGCGGAAATATTCCGTCGTGCCGACACCGAAATGAGGCTGCACCCGTTCTACATCCAGATGCTTATTCTGCGGTAAATCCAGAAACCCATTCTGTTCTTTCACGTATTGATCATAAGCCCCCAGCCAGCCATAAACCATCTTGTCGATCCCCAGCGCCTGGGAAAAACGCAATTCCTGATCCGCCTGTGAAAATGGTTGCAGCGTGCCGGTATTATCATTAGGTCCGACAAAGATGAATGCGTCACCAATCGTTTTGAAAGAATGCAAATCCAGCAGGACGTCGCATGTCTTCATGATATTCACCAGAAAATTCGCAATACGATCCTCGAAACAATGCTCCGTTTCATAAGGTCCCAGCACGCGATTCAAGTTACGGTCGCCTTCACGGCTGTTCAGCGCATAGGCTTTGACATTGACCACGGGAATAAAGGTGACGGACCCGGCGGTGATGGTAATCTTGCCTGTCTCGATTTCTGTGATGATCTGGCGGATGGCTTCCGGTCCGCAAATCTCATCGCCATGCACGGCTCCCAGCACCAGCAAATTAGGTCCCGGTGCTGCGCCAAAAAATCTGAAAAGCTGTACAGGCATGGATAAATCGTTCATGACCATAGTTTATCTCATTCTGTGTCACTGTCCAAGCGGATAATCTTATCCCGTCCCGTCTCGCCCCGGATAATCGTCAGGGATGATTTGGCGACACCCAGATATTTTGCCAGCAACTTGATCACGGCTGCATTCGCCTTGCCGTCTTCGGGCGGCACGGTGACATAGACACGGTACGTAGTCGTGCCCTGTTCATCTGTTTCGGTGGTGATTTTATTGGCCGAGGCATTCGGCGTGACGCGCAGTTTGATATCCATTACATGCGGTGCAGATCATGCAGTCTTTCGGCGGCGGAGGCCATGATGGCATCGAACGAACGCTGGCAATTGGAAACCGGCAGCGGCGTCATGTTCACAGCGACCTGTTCAACCGGCTCGGGAGCCACCTCGATAACCGGAGCAGCAACGACAGGCTCTTCAGCATAGGTGACCAGTTGCGCCTGCTTTTGCGGCACGGCACACGCTGTCAGGCTTAACGCCAGAAAACACACTAAAATAGGGTCTTTCATACCACTCCCCTGGTCAGACACCAGATGAGCATAGAGTCTCCGCCGAATTTTGAAAGCAAAAACAACATCGTATTTTCATATAAAAAATCGATGTGTTTTTAGGATTCTTTTTCAATATCTTTCATTGTCTTGCCGGAGTCATGCATTTGCACTAAAAAGAAGGATAACATAAGGATTTAGCAGGGTCGGACGATTAGTGTTGGAACAAATACAGGAACAAAATGCGCGCGAAGCCGAAGCCTATCTGGCGGCGATCGTTGCATCGTCCGATGATGCTATCATTGGCAAAAGCCTGTCTGGCATCATCATATCATGGAACCCGTCCGCCGAACGCATATTCGGCTATAAAGCGGATGAAATCATCGGCAAGTCGATCCTGACCATCATCCCCACCGAACGATTGCATGAAGAAGACGATATCATCGGCAAGATTCACAAAGGCGAACGGGTCGATCATTTCGAAACACAACGCCTGCATAAAAATGGAACGCTGCTCGATCTGTCGATCACCGTCTCGCCAATCCATGACAAAAACGGCAAGGTTATCGGTGCATCGAAAGTGGCGCGCGATATTACCGACCGTAGTATTTCCGAACAGAAATTGCGGGACAGTGAAGAACAATTATTGTTCGCCCAGGCCGCCGGCGGTGTTGGTGTATTCTCTCTGGATATCGCCACGAATATGATTACCGTGACGCCGGAATTCTGCCGTATCTTCGGCCTGCCGGAAGACACGATCATGCCATCGACAACCGTCGAAGCCCTGTTCCATCCGGACGATTTGCACATACGCTCAACCCGTGAGACCCGCGTCAATGGCCAGGCCGCGCTGAATGTCGAATACCGTATCCGTCATGGCCGTACGGGAGAAACGCGCTGGATCATGCGCAAAGCCAAGTTCATTCATGACAGCAACAACCATACGGCCAAAATGCTGGGTGTTGTCCAGGATATCACCGAACGCAAATTATCCGAACAACGCCTGCATAAAAATGGAACGCTGCTCGATCTG
>DASWYT010000099.1:0-4064 GCA_036404835.1 Alphaproteobacteria bacterium
GCACCAGATCACAGTCTTTCGCATCACCGATCCGCTGATCGATCCGGCGGCGTTGCGGCAATTGGAGGGACAGCGCCAGCTCGTGCTGTTCGTCTGCCAGCAAATGGCGAAAGGACAGAAGAATTAACCATGACCAAAAAGGGGGACACATGACGATCAACCAGGCCAAACGCATCAATGACATGCTGCGTTCTTTTCTTTCACACCTCTACTATGATAATGGAGACCTCATATGCAGGAAGACAACCTCTTGAACGCTGACGCGCCGGCCAATCCGCCGGTGGAGCAAAAAGCCAAGCCGAACGTCCCGGATAAATTCTGGGACAAGGACCGCCAGGAAATCCGCGTCGATTCGTTGCTGAAATCCTATCTGGAGCTGGAGAAAAAACTCTCCGCCGACAAGAAGAAAAACGTGCCGGAAACCCCGCGCGACTACCAGATCAAGCTGGATCACGATCTGTTCACGGCGGATGACGAGATCAATGAACGGTTGCACGAAGCCGGGTTTACCGATGCCCAGGTGCAGCTTGTCTATGATCTGGCCGCCGAGAAAATGGTGCCGCTGATCATCGAACTGGCCCGCGATTTCGAGGCGGACCGCGAGATGGAAAAGCTGGTGAAGACCTTTGGTGGTGCCGAGAAATGGGCGGCCGTCTCGCAGCAATTGCTGGCGTTCGGACAGCGTCACCTGCCGGCGGATGTGCTGACGGGACTGGCTGGATCGTATGAAGGTGTGATGGCGTTATACCGTCTGATGCAGGCGGGCAAACCGCTCAATCTGCAGGATGCAAAAGGCGGCGGCGATGCGCTCAACGAACAGGGTTTGAAGAAGATGATGCAGGATCCGAAATACTGGCGCGACAAGGATGCGGACATCGTACAAAAAGTCACGACAGGATTTAAGCAAATTTTTAACAATTAAATGTCAAAAATAAAATAGAAGGTCACAGAGAGGTTTCTATACCGCCCTCTCTGTGACCTTTTTTAATTCAGATATTCGGTGTTATCCGGTTTAAACTGACCGTCGCCGCCGAACAGATTATTCAGCATATCATTGAAACCGCCGCCGCTCTCGCCGCCGCCGTTATTTTCCGGGGCGACCAGCGGATCGCGTGATGGCGGCAGGCCGTCATTAAAGCCGCCGGAGAAATCGCGCGGTGCCAGATCGCGGCTGGCATATTGCATCACGTCATGCCAGATCTGCGCCGGTGTCGCACCGCCTGTCACCTTGGCCATGGCGGCGTTGTTATCATTGCCAACCCACACGCCGGTGGCGATATCGGCGGTGTAGCCGACGAACAAAGCGTCACGGTAATTCTGGCTGGTGCCGGTCTTGCCGGCGACGGCACGATCCAGACGGGCGCGCGTGCCCGTGCCATATTGCACAACACCCTGCATCATCTGGTTCATCATGCTGACATACGGTTCATCGACCAGCGGGGCCGGATCATAGGCCGGGTTTTTATACAGGACTTTGCCCTTCATATCGCGAATATCGCGGATGCCGAAAGGTTCGACCGCCCGGCCATGATTGCCGAAAGTCGCATAGGCGGAGGTCAGGGAGATCAGGCGGACACCCGATGTTCCCAGCGCCAGGCTGAGATCGCCATTGAGCGGATCGGTGATGCCCAGACGCTGGGCGACACGTTTGGTCGGACCGATACCGGTTTCATGCAACAGGCGCACGGCGACCGTATTGATTGAATGGGCCAGCGCGGTCTGCACCGACATGCCGCCGCGATATTTGCCGTCATAATTGGTCGGGTGATAGCCGCCAACCTGGATCGGTGTGTCTTCGATCCAGCTATCAGGTGTGTAACGGCCGCTTTCCATGGCTGCCAGATAGACGAATGGCTTAAAGGCGGAGCCGGGCTGGCGGCGTGCCTGGGTGGCGCGGTTGAATTGTGTCTCGCGGTAATCCGTACCACCGACCATGGCCAGTATGGACCCGTCCATCTTCATCGAGACGAGGGCGCCCTGGGAGATTTTCAACGCCTTGCCGTCTTTCTCGATGATGTCGCGCAGATGTTTTGCGGCGAATTTCTGCAAATCCGTGTCCAGCGTGGTGCGGATGGTCATGTTCTGCGCTTCATCACCGATAAAGCCGGAGCTTTGCGTCATGATCCAGTCGGTGAAGTAACGCATATCCATCGATCCGGCGGCGCTGTAATCTTTTTTCGGCAGCGGGTTGACCTTGATGCTGTTGGCTTTCGCTTTGGTGATGTAACCGGCATCCGCCATCGCATAGATGACCGTCCGCGCACGTTTGGCGGCCAGTTGCGGATCGCTGTCCGGGGAATAGCGGCTCGGGGCTTTCAGCAGGCCTGCCAGCAACGCGGCTTCATCGATGTTCAGATCCTTGGCGGATTTGTTGAAATAGATGCGCGACGCCGCATCGACACCATAAGCGCCGCCGCCGAAATAGACGCGGTTCAGGTAAGCAGCCAGGATCTGGTCCTTGGAATATTTATATTCCAGGTAAAAAGCCAGTGCGGCTTCTTTGACTTTACGGGTCAGCGTGCGTTCGGGGGAGAGGAACAGGTTTTTCGCCAGCTGCTGCGTGATGGTCGAACCACCCTGCATATTGCCGCTGGAGGTGGCGTTCACCCACATGGCGCGCGCCATGCCCAGCGGGTCGATGCCGAAATGGGTGTAGAAGCGGCGGTCTTCAATCGCCAGGACGGCCTGCACCATATAAGGCGACATCTGCTTGACCGGCATGATCTGGCCCTGCGTATCCCCCAGACGGGCAACCTCATGATCGTCCTTATCCAGGATGATGACGGTCGGGCTGCTGTCCATATCAACCACCTGGTCGATATTCGGCAGGTTGGCGAAGATATAAAGCGAGACGATCAGCAGCAGGATGCTCATCCAGAACAGGCCGAGGAAGGCATATTTGAACAGACGGCGCGGCTGGCCGTGATGACCCCACCAGCGCTTCCATGTGCGCTTGAAATCCTGTTTCAACTGTTTGAAAAAGCCGTTTTTCCGGCGCGGGCTGCTGGCCGGACGGGCGACATTGACAGTCTTGCGTTTGCGCGGGGACTTGCGAGGGGGGCGAGGAGGAGCAGAGAGCATGGCAGCAATATAGTTAGGGTCGGGGACGTAACAAGAACGTCAAACGTTTGAATATCCTGCACTATGACTTAATTGTCACGCCTGGGCAACTATAAGGCAGCCACAACGCAGCCGCAGCGTTAAATCCTCTTGGCAGGGGCTGTCTGGCGGGATTATCATATTGGACGTCATAAACAGGAGTATGTGTAATGAGTTTGGTCGCCGACCGCGTTAAACGTCTGAAACCTTCCGCCACGCTGGCTATCGCTGCGAAGGCCCGTCAATTGAAAGCGGAAGGCAAGCCGGTGATTTCACTGAGCACAGGCGAACCGGATTTCGATACACCGGCGCATATCAAACAGGCCGCGATCAACGCCCTGAATCATGGCGATACGAAATATACCGATGTCGGTGGCACACCGGCCCTGAAGAAAGCCGTTATCGCCAAATTCCAGCGCGAGAATGGCCTGACCTATGCGCCTGAACAGATCATTATCGGCGTCGGCGCAAAACATGTCTTGTTCAACGCCCTGCTGGCCAGTTTGAATCCGGGCGATGAAGTGATCATCCCGGCACCTTACTGGGTGTCTTATCCGGAAATGGTTTTGGTCGCCGAAGGCACACCGGTGACGATTGCCTGTGAAGAATCCCAGGGCTTTAAACTGACTGCACAACAGCTGGAAAAAGCGATTACGCCGAAAACCAAATGGCTGGTGCTGAACTCGCCAAGCAACCCGACCGGTGCGCTTTACAGCGCTGCGGAATTACGCGCGCTGGCTGATGTGCTGGTGAAGCATCCGCATGTTTATATCATGACGGATGATATGTATGAACATCTGCGTTTCGACGGCCTGGGTTATGCGACTATCGCACAGGTTGCGCCGGAATTGTATGACCGCACATTAACGGTCAACGGCGTGTCGAAATCCTATGCAATGACCGGCTGGCGCATCGGTTTCGCCGGTGGTCCGGTCGAACTGATCAAAGCAATGACCTTGATGCAA
>DASWYT010000100.1:0-4910 GCA_036404835.1 Alphaproteobacteria bacterium
ATTGCGTGTAGTTGTGATGGGTTGCGGCGGCTCTGGCGGCGTGCCATTTGCCGGGAATTACTGGGGTGTCTGCAATCCGGATAACCCGAAAAACCGCCGTACACGCCCGAGCATCTATATTGAACAAGGCGATACGCGTATCGTCATCGATACGGGTCCGGATTTCCGCCAGCAAATCAATGCCGTTGGCGGTAAAGCGCCATTATCAGCCGTTCTCTATACGCATGAACATGCCGACCATATTAATGGCATGGATGATTTACGCGCATTCTGGTACCAGGGTGGTAAGATACCGGTGGATTGCTATGTCGATAAAAGCAAGTTCGACATCCTGACACAGCGTTTTTCCTATGTGATTGCATCGGATGATGAACGCTATCCAAGCTCAGTCAAATTGCATGCCGTAACGCCGGATTTCAAAGTGAACCATGTACGTGTGCAAAGTTTCGACACGTATCACGACCGCAGCAAACAGATGGTTGTCACAGGCTATCGCATTGGTGATTTCGGCTATACAACCGACGCCACAATCCTGACCGAAGACGCATTCAAAATCCTCAAGGGAATCAAGATCTGGGTGGTCGGAATTCATGACAATCCGGACGGCGGACATACGCATCCAAGCCTCGATGAAGTCATCGCCTGGAACGCGAAAATCGGTGCCGAAAAAATCTATATCACACACATGGCTGCGGGTACGGATTACGATGAATTGATGTCACGTTCACCGGACTATATCGAGCCGGCTTATGACGGTCTGGAATTCATTTTATAAGGGCCAAAACCGGCCCAAAAATGACGTGATTTTAAACGCCAAAAACGCCAAAATTGATGCGGTTTTTTGTGCCAAAAAAACACAAAAACACACATCAGAAAACGTTCAAAAAATAATCGCAAACACGATCAAAAAAGTGGGGAAAATCGACGTGCAAAATGATGATTTTATCGCCGTCAAAAATCCGCTTGTTCCATGGCAGACTATATTTATCCCGCATCACAATGATCGCACCCATGACAAGCCCGGAATTTAGCCTTATAAAGGCTGTTTTACCCCAAAATCCGGTTTGAGCCCCCTAATCCATTTTATTTCCATAATATATATTATCACACAAAAGCATGTCACACAGCATGGGTCGAAAAACCCGATTTTGTGCAAAAAAACACTGGAATTCAGGCAGATAAAAACTATATCACTCCCTGTAAACCATCGCTATTGAATGAGATTTCACATGTCAAAACGTCTTTTTTTCGCATTTTTTGTGATGCTGTTCAGCGCCATGCTGACAGCCGCTTGTGACGGCCCGAAACCGGCCTCAAAAACCGGTGATTTGGCGCAATATTCATCCGCCGAAACCGCACCTGAATCTGTCGATGATAACGATGCCGCAATACCCATTTTGCCACCCAATACGGACAGGATTTATACCTATCTTGGCGGCCTGATAATCCGTCCGGATTTATACGCCAAAACACCCACCGGTAAAGTCGATGATTTGCAACTTTGCGGCTATGTGCAACCCGATAAATCCACCCAGAAAATCTGCGCCAAATACAGCGATATGTATGGTCATTTATACGACTATGATCATATCGGCCTGGATATCTGGGACGTTCGTGGAAACTGGTATCTGGCCCTGGCACGTTCCGGTTTACAGGAAATCTGGATGGAACATGAAGATGCCGATTTTCGGGCCTATCCCGATCTTGTCAAAAGCGGTTTAACCTTTATGGGTGATTGGAATTACATTCACGATCCGGCCTGGCCGACCAAAAGCTGGGCCGTACCACAAGGCACGGAACAATCCGTCGATCACAATAACCTGCCGAAAAATGCCAGCGCCAATCCGATGATCCAGCTGCTCGAAGCAAAAATCATGCCGGACAAAGATGTCTGGTTCAAAGTCAATTTCACCAACAATGTCTGCGATGGCAATAACAATGTTGTGTTAGCCAATATCTGGTACCCGGCTTATCGTGCGGAAGGCCGTCTGCGCCTGCCGAATTTCTGGTTTTACAGCAAGGGATGTTAAGTCTATACTGGGTGCATGCTGAATTTTACCCATGTGCCCTTTTCCGTTTTAAGTACCCCTGTTCCACCCGAAAAAATCGGCGACCAAGCCGCCAGTGCCGTCATCCTCAACGATCGCGATGAAATCCTGTTGATGATGCGTGACGATATGCCGCTCTGGACGAATATTGGCGGATATGTCGATCCGGGCGAAGATTTCGAAACCGCCCTGCACCGCGAAACCATGGAAGAAACCGGTTGTGAAATCGCTATCATCCGCTTCATTGGTGATTTCTATACCAATATCAACTCCCCTACATTGTACGAACATGAACATGTCTATCTGGCGCATGTCAAACCGGGCTGGACACCGTCATTACAGGATGAAGGCACATTCGTGCGCTGGTTCCACAAGGATGCGCTGCCGGTCAATATGGGACCGTTATTCCATCGCCGGATTCATTACGCCCTGGCCAACCATCCGCAACCTGTTTCCGTTATCCAGAACGATCCGAACATGCCGCAATTCCTGGCTACCGTCACGGATTTCAGCCCGTTCGTTGCACTGGATGAATGGCTGCATCATCCGCGTGTCGTGGCTAAACGCGAAGCCGGAAAACTCCGCTTCGACCCCTTGCTTTTAATCTGATTTATCAGGATTTTTGTTCGTCTGTCTCACGCAAAGCAGACAATTTCGCTAGAATCACAGCGGTGAACGGGGCCAGTAATTTGCCCTCGTGACCGCCCTTCTCTGCATCATTGCTGAAACCGCCCAGAGCCATCTGCACAAAGCGGTTTTCGGTTGCGGTGAAGTCTTGTGTGCCGGTAAAGGCACTTGTCCAGTTGGACGCTGTTTCATAGCCTGTGGCCACATTCGGCAAACGGGCGCCACCTAAACGAGCCATCATATCGTAATCGATCGGTGACATGGTCGGCGCGACCGGCTTATCCACTTTCGGGGCCATAGGTGACATGGTGCTGGCGGTCATCACGCTGTCACTGCCGTCACTGTCCATTTTTTTCGCAAAGAAGTCATAGACATCGTTCAGAGAGCGTTTCTTGCCGCTGGCTTCATAGAAGACATTCTTGTTGGCTTTGGCGGCCTGCGGGAAGATATCGGCGGCCGGAGCCTCGCCGTTGTTGTTCTTGGCATTCAGGAATTTGGAAGCCCCACCCGCACCCAGGAAATGCGCCAGATATAATTCATTCTGGCCAATTTTCCCGCCGACGCTGGTTTCCAGGTAATATTGATTATCCTTGGTCGCTTCGGCCGTCATGGTCGCAGCGACCTCCGGGTCCTTGCGCAATTCCAGAGCCTGGCGTTTGGCGGCCGGATCGCTGTCGATCTTGTCGACCAGATCACCCAGACCATATTTCGCGCCATGCTCCTTAATCGTCTGCAACCATGTGCTGTCGATAAACTGGAACAATCCAGTGGCGGAACTGGTTTTGGCTTTGATATCGGTCTTGAAAGAGCTCTCGGTGCTGGCTTTGTCCATCAGGTAATCGAAACTCACACCCGTCTTGGCACTGGCCTGACGGATGGCTTTGACGACGTCAGCGCTTGCCGCGGCCCATTTGGCCGGTAAAGCAGAGGTCGAGACATTGGTTTCGTTGATAGACATGGCACCTGACACATTATTCCACAAAGATTAATGCAATCTATGTGCCAACCGGCCCCTCTTGACCGAATCATTTCGTTCATACATTGTTAATACTCGATGCGTACGAAACGACCACAACCGTTTGAACACACGCTGGCATCGAAAATAAGTTGGGTGCCAGATGGCACCTTTTTTATTATTCCAAAAGATATTCCGCTTTTAGCGGAATTTTTTTTGTCCAAATTTCAGCGGCGCATCAAATCCACCCTCAATCATGGAGATGATGAATGACCACCTTAATAAACCCTTTAGATTATCACGCCTGTATCTCAAAGCTGCGCCGGTTCTTCACGGATAAGGGCTTTCTCGAAGTCCCGACCCAAAGCCGCCTGAGCATCCTGGCGGCCTGTGAGGACCCGGAAACCATCACCGGCTTCGATTATAGCGGCCAGCATTGGCCGTTGCCCCAGACCGGCCAGATGTGGCTGGAATATGAATTGCTCAAAAATCCGGAAACTCCCGGATTTTTTTGTATCAGCACCAGCTACCGCCAGGAACCGAACCCGATCCCCGGCCGTCACGAGACGATCTTCCCGATGTTCGAGTTTGAAAGCCATGGCACATTGGCCGATTTGCAGGTGATGGAAGAAGAATTGCTGGAACAATTGGGGTTCGGCCTGAAACAGGATTTCGTGCAGATGAACTACACGGATGCCTGCAACATCTATGAGACGGATGAAATCACCTCACAGGTCGAGGCAAAGATCGCCCATGATTACGGTCCGGTCTTCTTCCTGAAGAACTTCCCACAATATACCAGCCCGTTCTGGAACATGAAAAAAGATGGTGACAAAGCCAGCAAGATCGATGTGATCCTGCATGGCATTGAAACGATCGGTTCCGCCGAACGCAGCACCAATCCCGCAGAGATGCGCCATCTGTTCAATACGATCAGCAATGGCAAATATGCCAGCATCCTCCATGCCAAATTCGGCAAGGACCGTGTGGAACAGGAAATGGACGAGTTCCTGTCTCACGATTTCTTCCCGCGCTTTGGTGGCGGTATCGGTGTCACCCGCATGATCCGCGCCATGCGCATGTCCGGCATATTGCATGACACGCAGACGCAAGAATTAAAAAAAGCGGCTTAATCAAGGAGAAATCAGGAAGCCTTTGTTGCGATGGCAAAGGTTTCCTGGTGCTTTTTGGCGTATTCGACATAGCGCGCCTGTGGCAGGCGGACCTGTACGCTAATATCCAGACCATCATCACTATCGGTACGGCTAACGACCTGTCCG
>DASWYT010000101.1:0-6343 GCA_036404835.1 Alphaproteobacteria bacterium
GTGGTCAATCCGAACCGCATTGATGAAGATTCGAACTGCAAGCATCTGGCAGCCGTCGGCGTGACTTTCCTGACACTGGTCGCCCTCAACAGCGCCCTGAAAAAAACCATCCCGGTCAAAGACGTGCCGAACCTGATGCAATGGCTGGATCTGGTGGCGATGGGCACGATCTGCGATGTGATGGCGTTACGCGATATCAACCGCGCCTTTGTCGTGCAGGGTCTGAAAATTCTGGCGATGCGCCAGCAGCCGGGCCTGTGCGCCCTGATGGACCAGGCCAAGATCGACCAGTCACCGACGACTTATCATGCCGGTTATATTCTCGGCCCGCGCCTGAACGCCGCCGGACGAATCTCCAGCAGCCATCTGGGTGTGGAATTGCTGTGTACGGACGATCCGCTGACGGCGCAACGCCTGGCCATGCAACTGGAAGATAATAACCGCCAGCGCCAGGAAATGGAAAAAGCGCAACTGAGCGATGCGCTCGCCTCCGTTGCCCTCAATCTGGATCAGCATGACCCCGTCATCTGCATTGCTAATGAAGATTATCACGCGGGCCTGATCGGTTTGCTGGCCTCCCGCCTGAAAGAACAATTCCAGCGCCCGGCTATCGTGATTGCGCTGGAAAAAGAAAATGGCGGCACCAAAGTTCTCACCGGCAAAGCGTCATCCCGTTCCATGCCGGGTATCGATCTGGGGCAACTGGTCCTGCGCGCGCGTCATGCCGGTTTGATCCTGCAGGGTGGCGGTCACGCCATGGCCGCCGGTTTCAAACTGGAAGCCAACAAAATCGGTGAGATGCACGCCTTCTTCAAACAAGCGGTCAGCGAGCAGCTGAATGGCGAGCGCCTGGTCGAAGTAGTGAATGTCGATGGCATCATCACTTCTGCCGCCGCAAATGTCGAACTGGCCAATCAGATCGAAATGCTGGAACCGTTCGGCCAGGGCAATCCGACACCGAAACTGGTGATCAAAAATCTGCGTGTGCAAAAATGCGATGTGCTGAAAGAAAAACACCTGCGTGTTTATTTCATGGATGATGGCGGCGGCCGTCTCACGGGTATGGCGTTCAATGCCATCGAGACACCACTCGGTCAGGCCCTGTTAGAGGCCGCGCAGAATCAAAACCTGCTGCACATTATGGGCGCTTTGCGGATCAATGCCTGGCAAGGCAAAATCAGCGCCCAATTTACCGTCGAAGATGCGGCCCTGACGGCCTGATCCACAAATCGACCATTGTTTTTTAAACAAAAATTGCCGGCCAAAATCGTTAAAAATTTATTACTTCAGATTAAAATATTTTTCTTGCATATAGCGAAAATTGTCTGTAAATAATTTCCATCGTTAACTGTAGTTAAGAACGGGTATCAGATGAACACTTGGATCGAGATCGTAACGTCAATCGCTTCTCTCTTTGCAGTCGTTGGTTTTGTGGGCGCCGCCCTTTTCCTGATGCTCCTCCAGATGGTTAAAATAAGTAATTAAGAATATTATATCTTGCTTCAATAAACCAATCGGTCTAAACTAATCCCCAGTTGGATATCCTAACGGCGAGACATTATGTCCCTGCCGTTTTTTTATTTATTATCGTGAGTTAAAAGAGGACGCCATGGAAAAGTTTCCCATGACACCAGCAGGCTATGCTCAATTAATGGCCGAGCTGCGCAACCTGAAAGAAGTCGAACGCCCGGCTGTTATTGTCGAGATTGCGACCGCCCGTGACCATGGCGATTTGAAAGAGAATGCCGAATATCACGCTGCGCGTGAAAAGCAGGGCTTTATCGAAGGCCGTATCCAGGAACTGGAATCTGTGACCTCCCGTGTCGACGTCATCGACACGACGCAATTCGAAGGCATCACATCCATCCGTTTCGGTGCCAAGGTCGAGGTCTATGCCGAGCATAACGACACGCAGGAAACCTATTTCATCGTCGGGCATTACGAAGCGGATATCAAAACCAACCGCCTGTCTATCCAGGCCCCGCTCTCCCGCTCACTGATCGGCAAGGTCGTCGGCGATGTGGTCAAAGTCACCACACCAGGCGGCCAGAAATCCTACGAGATTATTTCGGTCAGCTACAAATAAAAGCGACTTCTAGGAACGGCGCCAGGTGGTGCCGTTCGCCGTATCATCCAGAATAATCCCCTGCTCCAGCAACTGATTGCGGATGCGGTCAGATGTGGCGAAGTCTTTTGCCGCGCGGGCTGCGTTGCGTTCCGCGATCAGATCATCAATGGCTTTAGCGCTTTCATTATCCACACCCTGGAACCAGTCCTGTGGTGTTTTTTCCAACAATCCCAAAAGATTAGCACTAGCTTTTAAAGTGCCGACTAAAGATTTTAATGCGGCTTGATCATCTGTTTTATTGATCTGCAGCACCAGATCATGCAGCACCGTATAAGCTTTGGCGGTGTTCAGATCATCGGATAAGGCTTCCATGACGTCCGGGTGCGGCTGGGTGGCCGGGGCATCCGGGGCCTTTTCAACGGCGCGGTACCAGCGGTCCATGATCTGCTTGGCCTCGGTCAGCAGGTCGAGGTTGAACTCCAGCGGCTGACGGTAATAAGCGGACAGGAGCAGGTAACGCACCGCCTCGCCCGGGTGTTTATCCAGTATCTCATGCAGGGTAAAGAAATTGCCCAGTGACTTGGACATTTTCTCTTCATTGATATTCAGCATGCCATTATGCATCCAGACCCGGGCAAAGCTGTCGCCCTTATAGGCGCAGCAGCTCTGGGCGATCTCATTCTCATGGTGCGGGAAGATCAAATCATTGCCGCCGCCATGAATATCGAAGCTCTTACCTAAAATATCCGTGGCCATGGCCGAACATTCAATATGCCAGCCCGGACGGCCAAAGCCCCATGGGCTGTCCCAGCCCGGCTGGTCATCGGTCGATGGTTTCCACAGCACGAAATCGGCCGGGTCTTTCTTATACGGAGCCACCTCAACGCGCGCACCGGCGATCAGTTCGTCACGGCTGTGACGCGACAGCTTGCCGTAATCGTCATAGGACGTCACCGCAAACAACACATGCCCGTCGGCGGCATAGGCATGGCCCTGCTCCACCAGGCTTGCGATCATGGCGATCATTTGCGGGATATAATCCGTCGCCTTTGGCTGGTGGGTTGGTGACAGGGAATTCAGTCCCGCCGTATCATCCCAAAAGGCTTGTGTGTATTTCTCGGTGATCTCATGGATCGGCGCATTTTGTTCACGCGCCGCGTTGATGATCTTGTCATCCACATCGGTCAGGTTCCGCGCATAGACGACATTCTTTTCACCATAGACATGACGCAGCAAACGGAACAGCGTATCGAACACCGTATTCATCCGCGCATTGCCGATATGGATATAATTATAAACGGTCGGCCCGCACGCATAGAGCGTCACACGCTTTGGATCAAGCGGCGTGAATTCTTCTTTTTGACGTGTGCGGGTGTTGTAGAATGAGAGTTTTGTCATGGTTTATATCTTTTCAGCAGAGGATTTAAGAACGGCTTAAGTTGTTTCAACAACAACCCTCTGCAGAACAACAATCCAGCTCGATAATGTGACCATCTTCCAGCTTATCCGGAATAGGTTGTTTCAATTCTTTCAGGATGCATTTCAGTGATCCGCCATGCCCGATAATGGCCATGGTACGGTCGTTTTCATTCGTTACGGATGCAAAAGCATTGACGACACGCTGATAGAAATCAGGATAGCTCTCACCGTCCGGATGCGTGTAGGTCAGGTCGCTATGACGCTCAATGGCTTCAGGATATTTTGCCTTGGCCTCGCTCTTGAGCATGCCGGTAATGACACCGTAATGACGCTCGCGAAAACCATCGACGATCTCAATCGGTGAACCGATCGCCTGCTGGATAATTTGTGCAGATTCACGTGCCCGGACCAAAGGGCTGGAGAAAATAATTTCAATATTCTTATCGGCCAGTTTTTGGGCCGTCTTGGCCAACTGCTCGCGACCAAGAGACGTCAGATGATCATCGTAGCTACCGCCAATGCGGTCTTCGATATCACCTGTGGTTTCACCATGCCGGACAAGATAAATTTTCATGATATCAGCATTTTAACAACTGACACCCTGAATGCAATCATTATATCAGGACAGGTTTGTTTTTTGCACTGGCTGCAATCGCCGGATTGGCCGCTTTTCTTTTATCGACAATCTGACGCAGGGAATCAATCAATTCTGAATCAACTGTATAAATGGTTTCTTCCCCGATATGGTTGATACTGAAACCGATACCCGTATCCAGATTGACCCAATTGGGATTATCCTGATCTTGTTTGATCTGTTTAATCACGGAAAGTTCAGGACTATCCTTCGGAAGCAGCATGATCTTATCCTGTTCGAGCAAGCGCGATACAGATAAATGACTATTGATATTCTTCGTATTTGGCTCTGCTTTTTCTGTATAATTCTGAACGCTCTGGTAAAATTTCTGCAGCGTCTTGATACCAACTTCATCAGAACCGACAATCAATTCAACATTATGGCCGATCATATAACCCTGTGCGATATTGGACAGGTTTCTGACCGGATAAAGGCCAATAACACGTTGCTTTTGCGGATAATCGTAGTCTGACATTTTAAGTTGAGTCTCCTTCAACGGCGGGATTTTTTGATCCCACCCATTCTATTCAAAATATGTAAAAAATTACCTTACGCGGCTTTGCCTTGCAGGCGTTCCTTGGTTTGCTCCGGACCGATCAGAGGCAACAGGTTCGGAAGCTCCGGCCCGTGACTCATCCCTGTCAGTGCCTGACGTAACGGCATAAAGAGCAGTTTTCCGTTGCGGCCGGTGGATTCTTTCAAGGCATTCACCCAAGTGTTCCAGGTGGTGCTGTCCCATGGACCGGCGGGCAGCAATTTCAACGCTTGCGCGGTGAATTCAGCATCTTCGATAACAGGCGTAACGGGACCTTTGGCCACCTGCCACCATTGTTTGATATCCTTGAAGCGCGAAATATTCGCACGCGCAATGTTCCAGAACACTTCATCCAGATCGCCCAGGCCCATCGCATCGAGACGTGGCTTCGCTTCTGCATAAGACATGTGATGCAGGATTTTCGCATTCAGGCGGAAGAGTTCTTCATCCAGGAAACGTGGATTGGAACGGCCGAAACGGGAGAAATCAAATTGCTTGATCAGCGCATCCATATCGGCAATCGGTTCGATCGGATCGGCTGTGCCCAGGCGTGCCTGGAAGCTGGCGACGGTCATCGGCTCCACGCCTTCTTCATCACGCAATGTGGCAATCGATAAACTGCCCAGACGTTTCGACAATTTCTTGCCATCTGCATCAAAGACCAAGGGAAGATGCGCAAAGGTTGGCGGTGTCGCACCGAGTGCCTCGAACATCTGCACGTGACAGGCTGTGTTGGAGACATGGTCTTCACCACGCACGATATGCGTGATTTTATATTCAATATCATCGACAACGGAACCGAGGTGATACAAGGCCGTTCCGTCTTCACGGATCAGCACCGGGTCGGACATGTCCTTGCCGTGGAATTCCACTTTGCCACGCACCATATCCTGCCAGATGATCGGTTTGTGCTCCAGCAGGAAACGGTAATGCGGCTTCCGACCGTCGGCGACGTAGGCACTGTTCTGTTCGTCAGTCAGTTTCAGCGCGGCGCGGTCATAGATCGGCGGCAAACCACGGCCCAGGGCGGATTTGCGTTTCAGCGCCAGCTCATCTTCGGTTTCATAGCAAGGATATAAACGGCCCGCGGCAATCAGCGTGTCACGCGCGGCATCGTAAATCGCCTCGCGGCCTTTCTGGTGACGGTAATCATCCCATGTCACACCCAGCCAGGACAGATCGGCCTTGATGGATTCCGTATATTCATCCTTCGAGCGTTCCAGATCCGTATCGTCGATACGCAGGATAAATTTACCGCCTTTGCTGCGGGTAAACAGATACGCGATCAGGGCGGTACGGATATTGCCCAGCTGCAAATGGCCAGTCGGGCTTGGGGCGAAACGGGAGATAACGGACATGAGATTAACTTTAACAAATGAAAGACATAAAGGTAGGGTATTTTAACCGGGAAACCCGGCTATAACAAGCATTTTCACTATCGTTAATCCCCCCTCTTTCTTCTTTTGGCGTTCGCTTTACAATAAGCGAAACCCGAACCTTAACGGATGGCCATGAAAGCCCTGTTTGACCACGAACTGCTTGATTTTCCTTTTGGAACGGACGACCTCCATTACATGGTCGTCATGCGCTTTTACCAGCGCCAGATGGAGCTTTTATACGATATGCCGTCCCTGCCATCCCGCCCTGTCGGCACGGGCAGCCCGACCTATTTCCATGCGATGCGCGT
>DASWYT010000102.1:0-6294 GCA_036404835.1 Alphaproteobacteria bacterium
GTTATTTTATAAGCCATATAACCGACAGGCTGCAGATGTTCGGCAATCAGGACATGAAAACCAGATTCATTCATGCGGTTGCCAAGCCGGTCAAAATGTTTCTTGTTGATATGAGGGCAAAATTTATTCTTGCTCGTCAGCTCGGGACGCAGCCGAAAAGCATCGTGATAAATCGTCTCAATATGATCCAGATCGTTTAAATCGGCAGGACGAATGGCAACGGGTGTAAGCATCAATATGAACCGTACAAGAATGACGTCATTATAACAAACATCAAAGTTATGTCTATTTATTAGTGGTTGAAATTGGGGGAAAATAACAGGTTTTATAAGGTCAGGCGCGCCCGCAGTATGGGTGCCGGGCTGTCTCTGAGAATCTAAATCTGAACAGCTTGTTAATCTTTATATCTGATACTAGATATAGAGGGGAATGATCCCCCAACAGGAGAGTGGATTTTTGACTGTTCGCGCCTCGTCGGAGCCAGCCCGTATGCTGGAACTCGTCTTTGATGATAATAGCCTTTTGCCGGAATTGTTCGGCCCGAATAATGATCATCTCAACCGTATCGAACGCGCCCTGGGCGTGACTATCAGCACGCTGGGCAACCAGGTGACGATTGAGGGTACGGCCGATGCCACCCAGCAGGCGCAGGAAGCTTTCGACGCGCTGTGGGATCGTCTTGAAAAAGATTTACCGGTTTCCGATTCTGATGTTGATGCCGCTTTGCGCATCGCCTCCAGCACGGTTGACCGTGATACGAAAAAAATGGCGATGGCCGCCTTTACCGACAAGCCGCGCAAGGTCGTGACGCAACGCAAGCATATCTCGCCGCGCTCGACGACACAGGCTGCGTATCTCACCGCCATCGATAAACATTCCATGGTGTTTGGCATCGGTCCGGCGGGTACGGGTAAAACCTATCTCGCCGTTGCCGCCGGTGTGCAATTACTGACCGAAGGCAAAGTCGAGAAACTGATTTTCTCCCGCCCGGCGGTGGAAGCAGGCGAGCATCTCGGTTTCCTGCCCGGTGACATGCAGGAAAAAATCGATCCGTACTTACGTCCTGTCTATGACGCTTTATACGATATGTTGCCGCAGGATCAGGTGGTGCGCATGATGGCGTCGAACCAGATTGAAATCGCGCCGCTGGCCTTTATGCGCGGCCGGACATTGGCGGATGCCTATGTCGTTCTCGATGAAGCGCAGAACACTACGGCGATGCAGATGAAAATGTTCCTGACCCGGATGGGCGAACGTTCGAAGATGGTCATCAATGGTGATATCACGCAAACCGATTTGCCGAACAACCAAATCTCCGGTCTGCAGGAAGCGGTGCGTCTGTTGCGTCCGGTCAAGGATATTGCTTTCGTTGAATTCACCGCGGCCGATGTTGTGCGTCACCCGCTGGTGGCGAAGATCATCAACGCCTATGACGCTGACCGGTCCTGATCTGTCATGAGTGTTACGATCAACTTTCTGACGGAAATGCCGGAATGGGACGAGCTGCTGAAAGCTCATAAAAAATTGTGGAAGAATATGGCCGTCGCCGCGCTGAAACATGCGCCGATTGATCTGCCAGCGATCCTGCCGGATATTTCGATCAATGTGCTGCTGGGCGATGATGAGATCATCCACAAGCTGAACCGCGAATATCGCGAAAGTGACAAGCCGACCAATGTATTGTCTTTCCCGCAAATCGAGGAATGGGATGATTCGCTGGAGGATCTGGCCGAGGAAAGCGAAGCGACCGGCGAACCGGCGGAACTGGGCGATATTATTATGGCATATGGCGTCATTGCCCGGGAATCAGCCGATCAGGGCAAATTAATCCACCACCATATCGGCCACCTGCTTGTACACGGCGTGCTGCATCTGCTAGGTTACGATCATCTGACAGCGGAAGAGGAAACCGCGATGGAGCGCCTGGAAACAGATATTCTGGCCGCGCACCATCTTCCCGATCCCTATCAGGATATTGTCAATTGAGGTTTGTTAAACACGATGCCTAATGATCCTGACGGGGCGCCGTCATCATCTTCTCTCCGCCCTTCTTCTTCTGATATGCTGTCTGCCGGCGACCGACCGGTTGCTTCTGAGCCGCCTGAACCCCGTCGTCTCAGCCGCCCGCGTATTGTTGTCGCGCGTTTGCAAAAAGGCCTGCAGCAATTTTTCCCGTCCCGCGACAATGATGAGGAAGACCGCATCCCGACCGCCCAGGACCAGGAAAATAACCTGCGCCACCAGAATCTGGTCGATAATATCCAGGACGTCAAAGAATATACTGCCGAAGATGTGATGGTGCCGCGCGCCGATATCGTCGCCATCCCGATCACGACGACGCATGATGAATTGATGACGATCTATCTGGAACGTCCGCATACGCGCCTGCCGGTTTATCAGGACACGCTGGATGATATTATCGGTTTCATCCATATCAAGGACGTGCTGGCCACTATGGCGGCGGGCAAACGTGTTGAAATCCGTGATCTGTTACGTGATGTAATGATTATTTCCCCGGCCCTGCCGGTGCTGAATCTGCTGGTCGATATGCAGCAAAGCAAACGCCAGCTGGCGGTCGTCGTCGATGAATATGGCGGCATTGACGGGCTGGTCGCGATGAACAACATCATCGAAGCCATCGTCGGTGAAATCAAGGATGAGCATATCAATACACGTTCGCCGCGCCTGATTGACCGGGGCGATGGCGTGATCCTGGCGGATGCGCGTGTCTATATCGAAGATTTTGAAGATCGCTATGGCGAGATACTGACCGAGGAAGAGCGTGAGGAAATCGACACGCTCGGCGGCCTGGTGATGGCGATGGCTGGTCACCTGCCGGTGCGCGGAGAATCCCTAATGCATCCGAGTGGCTGGCAGTTCGAAATCATCGATGCCGATCCGCGCCGGGTCAAGCGTTTGCGTTTGCGCCCACCGGAAAATGCGTCTATATCTATGTAATGTTTGACACATTTTATCGTTACCTTGCCGTGCTGACGAAAAATCAGCAAAACGCCGTTCTGTTTATCGGTGGTTTCTTTGCCGCTCTGGCTCTGCCGCCGGTTTATTTCTTCCCGATCCTGTTCGTCTCTGTGCCGCTCTGGCTGTTGCTGCTGGAAAAAGCGGCGACCCCGCGCCGTGCCTTCATGATGGGCTGGTATTTCGGCCTGGGTTATTTTATCGCCGGCCTGTATTGGGTCGCGGCGGCCTTGTTCGTTGATATTGCGCGCTATTGGTGGATCCTGCCTTTTGCCGTTGTCGGCCTGCCTATCCTGATGTCATTCTATTGGGGTTTGGCGGCGCTTGGCTGGTATTATTTGTCCTGGCGTGCCTGGCCGAAACTGATTGCGTTTGCCGCGATCTTTACGCTGTGCGAATATTTGCGCGGCGTTGTTTTTACCGGCTTCCCCTGGAATTATCCGGGTTATGCCTGGGTCGCCTATCTGCCGGTATTACAAAGCGTTGCCTTGTTCGGCATCCTGGGTTTGAGTTTCCTGACGATCCTGTTCGCCTCTGTGCCGTATCTTTACCTGACGCGTCAATATCCGCATCATCGCCAGCGTCACGCCTTCAGTGCCGTGATCGTGCTGATTGCGCTGGCGATGGTCGCCTGGGGTTATGGCCGTTTAAGCCATGCAGCCATCACGACCATGGCAGCCCCGCAAATCCGTATCGTCCAGCCGAATATCGCCCAGGAACATAAATGGTCACCCGAGCAACTGGAGGCGCAACGCGACACGCTGTGGCGCCTGAGCAAATCACAAGCGAATGAAGCAAACCCGGTACTGGTCGTCTGGCCGGAAACAGCGATCGCTTTGGTCGATACGATGGATGTGCGCGTCTGGCAACAGGAAATCCAGGAAGAACTGCCGGCCGGGACATGGCTGGCGACAGGTGTTCTGGAAGCTGATATGCGCAGCGACGGCAATCCGACATTTTATAACCGTCTCGATGTTTTCAACAGTGACGGCGATGCCATTGCCCGCTATGCGAAATCGCATCTGGTACCGTTCGGTGAATATCTGCCGTTTGAAAAATTCTGGCCGGTCAAGCCACCCGCCGTGACGGCCGGTTCCTTTACCGCCGGTGACGGTGTCGAGACGCAACAAATCGGTGACTTCCCGACATTCAGCCCGCTGATCTGCTATGAAGTGATTTTCCCGCAGAAAGTCGTCGATCCGCGTAACCGTCCGGACTTTTTACTGAATGTCACGAATGATGCCTGGTATGGCCGCACCTCCGGTCCGTTCCAGCATCTGGCGATTTCCCAGACCCGTGCCGTCGAACAGGGCCTGCCTTTGTTGCGCGCCGCCAATACCGGTATTTCCGCGGTGATCGATGCGCAGGGCCGCAAGGTCGCAACCTTGGGCCTGAATGAAAAAGGCCGCCTGGATACGCCATTGCCGCATAAAGTCCAGCCGACATTATTCGCCCGTCTGGGCATGGCCAGCTGGATCTTGTTGCTGGTCATCGCTGTCGGTATCGCTTTCTATGGCCAGTGGATGCACCAGCAACGCCCGGTCAGCGTTACGTAAGTCAAATGTCCATGCAACAGATTGATCGTCGTTTATCAGTTGCGCCGATGATGGATTGGACGGATCGTCATTGCCGTTTCTTCCATCGCCTGCTCAGCCCGCATGTATTTCTCTATACCGAAATGGTGCATGCCAACGCCATTATCCATGGTGATGCGCAGCGCCATCTGCAATTCTCGCCGCAGGAACATAAGCTGGCGCTGCAACTGGGCGGCAGCGATCCGGAGATGCTGGCCCGGGCGATCAACATCGCCGACACATTCCATTATGATGAATATAACCTCAATTGCGGTTGCCCGTCCGACCGCGTGCAAAGCGGCCAGTTCGGCGCGTGCCTGATGGATGAACCGGACCGTGTCGCCGATTGCATCGCCGCGATGCAGGATGCGACAACGAAACCCGTGACGGTGAAGACGCGCCTGGGGATCGATGATCGTGACTCGTATGAGTTTCTGGTCAAATTCATTACTACGATTCATGAACGCAGCGGCTGCAGCATCTTTTACCTGCATGCGCGCAAGGCCTGGCTGAAGGGCCTCAGCCCGAAAGAAAACCGCACCATCCCGGCGCTCGATTGGGAACGTGTCTATCAGGTGAAAAAAGATTTCCCGCATTTCGAGATCATCATCAATGGCGGGTTCGAGAAAACAGACGAGATCATGGCACAGTTTGACCATGTCGATGGCGTGATGATCGGCCGCCGGGCCTATCACGTGCCCTATGATCTGGCGCATTGGGAACAGGCTTTATATGGCACCGCATTGCCATCACGGGCGGATATCGTGAAACAGATGATCGCCTATATCGAACGCGAACAGGCCAAAGACGTCTTCGCCAAACATGTCACGCGTCATATGATGGGCCTGTTCCATGCGCAGCCTTTGGCCACCGCATGGAAACATGCGCTGCATGATGCGGCGCAAACAAACAGCACCGCGCCGCTGGAACTGTTTGCAGAGTAAATTATCTAGGACTATATTCCTATTTAAGGGGTTAATCTCAAAGGCCGAAAGGCAAAATGTTTCACGTGAAACATTTCTAAAAGCTGGATAGGGGACTAAAAAACCCGGCACGCTGGCCGGGTTTTTAAAATCAGGGATGGGTTGGTCTTAGTGCTTGTGACCGGCCGGGTTGTTTTCATCGGTGCTGAAGCTTTCGCCGCAACCGCAGGAGCTGCGGACATTTGGATTGTCGAAGGTGAAACCTTCTTCCATCTCGCTGGAGACGTAATTGATCGTCGTGCCCAGCATGTGCATGACAGAGGATGGGTCGACCAGGATGGTGACGCCGTGCTGTTCGATGATCTCATCGCCTTGTTCGGCTTCCTTGGCGTATTCCATGAAATATTTCAGACCGGAACAACCGCGGGCGGCGACGCCGACGCGGACACCGATAGCGCCCTGGCCCTGTTCGGTCAGCATGTTTTTCATTTGTGTGGCGGCGTTTTCAGTCACGGCAATAACGTTGGCCATTGATTTCTCCTGAATCGATTTTTTAAGGGAATTGTCTAATAAGGTTAATATAAGCGGACCTTAGAACATATTCAATTGTAATTTCGCGGTTTCGGCCATGCAGGTAGGGTTCCAGGGCGGATCCCAGACCAGTTCCACCGTCACATCCGCCACATCCGTGGTTTTTTTGGCCGCATCCGCGATCCAGACCGGCAATTCCCCGGCTACGGGGCAGTTCGGGGCGGTCAGGGTCATCTTGATGTTATAATGATGCGGGTTGTCAGTATCCTCAAAGATACTGTAGATCAGGC
>DASWYT010000103.1:0-4928 GCA_036404835.1 Alphaproteobacteria bacterium
TAGTGGAACAGGATATTACCATCGGGGTAAAACGGCGAGCCGTCGTAAAGCATGATATTGGCGCCGCTGGCCAGAGCTGTGACCAGCCAGTTCCACATCATCCAGCTGCAGGTCGTAAAGTAAAATACGCGGTCGCCCGGCTTGATATCGCAATGCAACTGATGTTCTTTCATCAATTGCAGCAACGAACCACCCGTGCCATGGACAATACATTTCGGTACACCGGTCGTGCCGGAGGAAAACAGGATAAAGAGCGGATGATCGAACGGCACGCGTTCAAAAATGATGTCTGCTGGTGCATATTGCATCAACCAGGTCGACCAGTCGGTCACGCCATCGATTTTCTGCGATAATTTCACTTTCTCGCCATCATACGGCACGACGATGATTTTATGCACATCCGGCAAAAGCGGCAGCAGGGCTTTGATCTTATCCGTACAGTCAATCCATTTGCCGTTATAATAATAACCGTCAATCACAAACAGGATACGCGGGCTGATCTGGCCGAAACGGTCAACGACACCCTGCACGCCGAAATCCGGCGACGCTGACGACCAGGTCGCGCCAAGCGACGTCACGCCCAGTAAGGCAAAAATCGTTTCGGGTATATTCGGCAGCAAGGCCGCCACCCGGTCCGCTGATGTCACACCTTCGGCACGCAAGGCCTGTTGCACCTGGCTGACGCGGGACCGGATGGATTTTGCATCGATACGGCGCTTGAGTTGATTTTCACCCCAAAACACAAATTCATTTTTATCGCCAAACCCGCCCAGCAGGTTTTCGGCATAATTGAGCCTGGCATCCGGGAAGAATCTTGCGCCGGGCATCTTATCGCCATCGATCAGGATATTCTCGCCTTTGTCGCCAATCACGTTGGCGAAATCCCACCATGCCGACCAGAACAAATCGCTGTGATGGATCGACCATGTATAGAGCGCATGATCGTCATCCAGTGTCACCTTGTAACGTGCCGCGATCCGCTGTCGGAAACGGGTCATGTTCGCGTCGGCGATACGATCAGGCGATGGTTGCCACAAAACAGGCGCGGAGGATGACATGCAAAACCTCTTTAAAATTGCTCTTCGACTATAATAAAGCTTAGTAAAGAAAAGGTTTTACCGCGACCGCACAGTAAAATTTAAGCAATCCTAAGCTTTTTCCCGATAGACTTGAAATTCGACCACTTTGCTAAAAATGATCATTGAATGAGTAAAATCAAGCTATTGGCCTTCGATGCAGATGACACGCTCTGGCACCATGAGAGTTATGTGCAGGATGCGTGGGAAGCCATGCATAAACTTATGCAGAAATATGGTCATTTCCCGGAAGCCTCATCCCTGGCCAATGCCCGCCATATCGACAATCTGAAACTCTGGGGGTTCGGGGTCAAAAGCATTACCTTGTCGATGATCGAAGCCGCCATCGCCATGACGCAGGGCCGTATCACCGGTGAGGATATCCAGGCCATCATCGATATCGGCAAACGTCTTTACCTGCACCCGATCATCCTGCTGGACCATGTTGCCGAGACATTGGACGATCTGTCTAAAAAATATCCACTGATCCTGATTACCAAAGGTGATCTCTGGGCGCAGGAAGTCAAACTCCAGCAATCGGGTCTGCAGAAATTCTTCAAACATGTCGAAGTCGTCTCCGACAAGGATATTCACACCTATCAGCGCATCTTCCAGGAACAGAATATGGACCCGCGCGATGCCGTCATGGTTGGCAATTCGGTGAAATCGGATATTCTGCCCTTGCTGGCCCTAGGGGCGCAGGCCGTGCATATTCCATACTATGTGACCTGGCAATTTGAAAAAGCCGAAGTCGCCGAGAATGAGCAGAAACGTTTCGTCCTGTTGCCATCGATGCGCAACCTGCCGGGGTTGCTGGATAAATATGAACAATCCGACGCCCGTTTGCTGGTCGATGTGATGGCCTCGCACACAATGGAAATCTGATTTTTAATCCCTTTACTTTGCTGTAAAAATCTGGACAATCCGGCGTGATGGGAACAAATTATCTGACCGTGCATGGCTATCATTTATGGCAGCGCCTGATCGATCTGATCCTGCCGCCGCGCTGTCCCGTCACCGGCGAACTGGTCAGCATTTCCGGCACGCTCTCCGCCAACTACTGGCAGACACTCAATTTTATCCAGAATCCGCAATGCGCCTGTTGCGGCCTGCCTTTTGCCACACAAGAAGAAACCGGCACGTTGTGCGGCCCCTGCATCAGCGATCCGCCACCGTTCAAAATCGCCCGCAGCGCCCTGTATTACGATGATGCGTCCAGCCCGCTGATCCTGAAATTCAAACATGCAGACAGGACATTACTGGCGCCGCTGCTGGCACAATGGCTGCAACATTGTGCACCTGTCGATATCAGGGATGCGGATTATATTATCCCGGTGCCGTTGCATCGCTGGCGTTTGCTCAAACGCCGCTACAACCAGGCCGCCGAACTGGCGCGTTCCTTAAGCATCAAGACATCCATTCCCTGGCTGCCGCACACATTGCAACGTAAACGCGCCACGGAAAGCCAGGGCCATAAAAGCGCCACGGAACGTCATGATAATGTGCGCAATGCCTTTCGCATTCCCGATACGGCAAAAGCAAAATTAAAAGGCAAAAAAATCGTCATTGTGGATGATGTTTATACAACCGGCGCGACACTGAAAGCCTGTTGCAAAACGCTGCATAAAGCGGGAGCAAAAGAGATTATCGTGCTGACGCTGTCACGCGTAGCGCGGAAGCAATAAGCCCTACATCGGCTGGCGGTGACGGGCCATATCCGGACGGCGGCGCAATGTTTCCTGTAGAATATCACGAGCCACTGGCGCGGCAACGGCACTGCCACCGCCACCATGTTCGACCACGACGCTGCAGATAAAGCGCGGCTGTTCCACCGGCGCGTAGCCGACAAAGAGCGCATGGTGTTGTTCATACCAGGGACGATCCTCAATACGGAAACCGCGGGCGCGTTCGTCACGGCTGATGCGGCGAACCTGCGCCGTTCCGGTTTTGCCGCCGAAACTGTAACCATCTTCTTTCATACGTGCGCCAAAGGCTGTCCCGCGTGGTGTATTCACCACCGCGTCCATGCCTTCCTTGACGATCGCCAGATGTTCCGGACGGATTTGCAAACGATGCTGCGCAATCGGTGGAGCCGTTTCGCGCGAACCCACCTGTTGCGTTAAATACGGAGTCACCGGAATACCGCCATTGACCAGACGGGCCGCCATCACCGCCAGCTGCAACGGCGTGGTCAATACCATCCCCTGGCCGATGGCGCTGTTGACGGTTTCACCAGGATGCCAGCCTTGCTTATAACGGCGCATTTTCCAGCGTGGATCGGGGATCAGACCACTGCGTTCGCCCGGCAGATCGATGCCGGTGACCTCACCCAAACCGAGACGACGCGCCATCACGGCAATACGTTCAATCCCGATATCGAGACCCATCTGATAAAAGAACACGTCACAGGATTGCTGGAGGGCCTGGACGACATTCATCGACCCATGGCCCGGCTTGCTCCAGCAATGGAAACGGCTATTCCCCAGATCGAAATGACCCGGGCAATAAACATGGCGGCTTGGTGTAATGATACCCGCTTCCAGACCCGCCAAAGCCACCACCATCTTGAACGTACTGCCCGGCGGATATTGGCCGGCAATAACTTTATTTGTCAGCGGTGCGGCTTTATCTTCCAGCAATTCTTTCCACAGCACGCTTGGAATACCCTGCGAGAATGTATTCGGATCGAAAGCCGGGTGCGATCCATACGCATAAATCGCACCGGAATAAGCATCCATCACCACAGCAGACGCGCTATGCAGTTCCGACAGGCGGTTCTGAATAAAGAGCTGCAATTCCGCATCGAGCGTCAGTTTCAACGCCAGGCCCGGTTCTGCTGCTTGTTCCTGCAATTCACGGACACGGCGGCCACTGGCATTCACTTCTTCCTGTTTCTTGCCGGCAACGCCACGCAATGCGGCTTCGTGATATTTCTCCAGGCCGCTCTTGCCCATCTGGAAACGCGGCAGGACCAGCAACGGATCTTTGTCCTTTTTGATTTCTTCTTCATTGGCGATACCGACATAGCCAATCACATGCGCCGTCCCGACCCCCAGCGGATAAGCGCGCGCCTTGCCCTCTTCAATCGACAGGCCTGGCAATTCCGGCAAAGCAACCGCCAGTGATGTCACCTGATCCCAGTGCAACTGATCGGCAATCAAGACCGGAATAAAGCGGCGGCGGCGTTTGACATCGTTTTGAATACGAACACGGTCTTCTTCGGTCAAAGGCACAATACCGTTGATTTTGACCAGCGCGGACGGAATGTTAGGCGTTTTCTCAGCCGTCAGCAATAAACGGAAATCCTGTACATTGACCGCCAGAGGCACATCGAAACGGTCAAAAATCACACCGCGATCCGGTGCCATCAATTGCAGAGAAACACGGTTTTCTTCGGCCAGTGAAACGAAACGGTCACGTTCGACGATCTGCAACTGTGCCATACGACCAACCAGGATACCGAACACGCCCAGCTTCAGCGCGCCCAATAACAAGGCGCGGCGTGAAAAGATCAACTGGCTGTCGCGTTCGTTTTTCATTACGTCATACGTTCAAGAATACGCTGCATGCCGTGAAAGAACGGCAACAACACCGGCAGGGCCAGACACACCATCAACATCCCCAGCAAGCCTTCTTCCCAGACGGCCCAGCCAATCTGCAAAGCATGCGTTGCATCGTACAGGAGAAAAACAAACGTGTAGACACATAAGACGCTTAAGGCAAAAGCCGGCCAGACCAGCCAGAAACCCTGGCCGATCAGAAAACGGCGCTGTGTCGTCAAAACCGTATGCAAGATGACGAAAGCCAGTGTGTAACAACCGATCGGCATGCCCAAAGCCAAATCCGTCAACA
>DASWYT010000104.1:0-4340 GCA_036404835.1 Alphaproteobacteria bacterium
GCGTCGACACAACAACAACACCGGAACCGATCTGTTGTTTCAGCTCATCAGCCAAAGGTCGCAAATCTTTCACCGGCAGATCGTCATAGGTCTTGGCCACGAACTTCACATTACCGACCTGTTCGATCTCCTGCGCGCTACCGCCGCCACCCATGGCGACTTTACGGCGTAATGTACCGATTTCGGTGCTCAGGGACTGGTTCTCTTCGATCAGTTTCTGCACGCGGTCGAATAAGATTTCCGGCTGGGCTTTGAACAGGCTGGCTGTTTTTTCCAGCAGGGCCAGTTCTTCTTCCGCCATTTTCTCGGCTGTGATACCGGCAACCGCCTGGATACGGCGAACGCCGGACGAGACGGAGCCTTCGCTGATAATGCGGAACGCACCGATCTCGGCGGTGTTCTTCGCATGCGTACCACCGCACAGTTCAACGGAATAAGCACGGCCCGTAGCATCATTCGTGCCCATGCCGACGACGCGCACTTCATCGCCATATTTCTCGCCGAACAAGGCGCGGGCACCGGAATTTTTGGCTTCATCCAGATTCATCACCTTGGTCGAAATCGCTGTACCGGCAGCAATCTGGTCACGCACATCCTGTGTGATCTGTTGCAGTTGTTCCGCAGTCAGACCATCGCCATGCGAGAAGTCGAGACGCAGACGATCCGGCGCGACATAGGAACCTTTTTGCGCGATATGTTCACCCAGATTGCGGCGCAGCGCTTCATGCAGCAAATGCGTTGCGGAGTGATGGCCCTGAGTCTGGCGGCGTGCTTTCGCATCGACAATCGCTTCGACCGCATCGCCTTTTTTCAGCGTGCCGTTTTTAACAACACCCTGGTGCAGGAAGTAATTGCCTGTCGGCTTGCGTGTGTCGATGATCTCGATCTCGGCATTGTCGGTGCGCAAGATACCGATATCGCCCACCTGGCCGCCGCTTTCGGCATAGAATGGTGTCTGGTTCAGGACGATACCGACCTGATCGCCTGTCTTGGCTTCATTCACAATGACGCCGTCTTTGACCATGGTCTGCACCACGGCTTCAGAACGCAGGGAACCATAACCGAGGAATTCCGTATTGCCGACATCATTTTGCAAATCAAACCAGATCTTATCCGTCGCCTTGTCGCCGGAACCGCTCCAACTCTGGCGTGCCAGTGCTTTCTGTTGTGCCATGGCGGTTTCAAAACCGGCTTCGTCCAACTGGTATTTTTTGGTTTTGAGAATATCGGCCGTCAGATCGAGCGGGAAACCGTATGTGTCATAGAGTTTGAATGCCACCTCACCCGGCAACGTACCGCCGGATGGTAATTTACCGACAGCTTCATCGAGCATTTTCAAACCACGATCCAATGTCTCGCGGAAACGTGTTTCTTCGCGGTACAGCGTATCGGTGATCAAGGCCTGTTGCTGGATCAGTTCCGGATAGGCCTGCCCCATCTGGTTGACCAGCACCGGCACAAGTTGATGCATCAACGGTGTTTTTGAACCAAGTAGATGCGCATGACGCATCGCGCGGCGCATGATCCGGCGCAATACATAGTTACGGCCTTCATTGCCCGGCAAGACGCCTTCGGCCACCAGGAAGGATGCCGTGCGCAAATGGTCGGCAATGATACGCTGCGAAAAGCGCGCCTCGCCTTCGGCTTTTGTCTTTGTCAGATCCTGGATGGAACCGATGATATTCTGGAACAGATCGATATCGAAATTATCGTGACAGCCCTGCAGCACGTTGGTCATGCGTTCGAGGCCCATGCCCGTATCGATACAGCGTTTCGGCAGATCGATGCGTGTGTCTTTATCGACCTGTTCATATTGCATGAACACCAGGTTCCAGATTTCCATGAAACGGTCGCCATCTTCTTCGGCGGAACCCGGAGGACCGCCCCAGATATGATCGCCATGGTCATAGAAGATTTCAGAACATGGACCGCATGGACCGGTATCGCCCATCGACCAGAAATTATCATTGGTCGGAATGCGGATGATCTTGTCATCGCTTAAACCCGCAATCTTTTTCCACAGAGCGGCTGCTTCGTCATCCGTGTGGTAAACGGTAGCCAGCAATTTGTCTTTCGGCAGAGCAAAGTCTTTGGTCAGGATATCCCAGGCGAATTTGATGGCATCTTCTTTGAAGTAATCACCAAAAGAGAAATTCCCCATCATCTCGAAAAACGTATGGTGACGGGCGGTGTAACCGACATTATCCAGGTCGTTATGCTTGCCACCGGCACGGACGGATTTCTGGGCCGATGTCATACGGTTGGCCGGCGGCTGTTCCTTGCCGGTGAAATAATTCTTGAACGGCACCATACCCGAGTTGGTGAACATCAGGGTCGGATCGTTTTGTGGCACCAGAGACGCGGATGGCGCGACGGTGTGACCCTGTTTGGCAAAATAATCGAGAAAGGTCGAACGGACCTGGCTGAGGGTTTTAAAGGTATTAACAGTCATGATTAAGCCTAGAAACAGGGTGATTAGTGAGATTTACCGTTATATCGAATTTTTCCCTTGTTGTCAGTGCCAAAACACATTACATTAACATATTAATTAATGGATTATGGGAGGAATACCATGTCGTTTGAAGATTTCAGCAGTTACAGTGTTCATGCCATTTTGAAAGAAGCCGGAGATGGTGAAGAACAATTCGAAAAATTATACAAACTCGTCAAACCGTCTTTCTTTGATGTTGTCGAAGCCGGGCGTAATGGCCGCGATACGCATCGAAATGAAAATGGCCGCAAGATGGAACAAGCATTTTATGCCGGCATGCTTATGATCGAAACGGTTCAGGGCACACAACAAGCTGGTGAGACAATTGGAAAAATCTGCAATCGTCTGGAAGAGGATTCCCCCCACTCCCTGACACGTAACTGGGCCATGTATAACCCAAAGAGCTTTCTCCAGAACATCTATAGCCTGACAACGACAACCACACCGCATCCAGAGGGTGTCAACGGTAAAGTCAAAGTAGATAGTAATATCAGCAAGTTTGTATACGGTTTAACCGAAGGCGGGCGCCGCGAGAGACGTATGCTGACTAACATGCGTAACCTGACAAGCTGAGTATCGCTTATTGTTTTTTACCCCTATTGTTTTTTTATAAGGCTCTTCTTAACGTTGAAGGGCCTTATTTTTTAGGAGAAATAATATGCTGGAGATCACACCACCCGATGGCTGGATTGTTCAGGGTAAACAGATCGAGCGTATTTTCGAGTTCAAGGACTTTGCCCAGGCCTTCGCCTTTATGACACGTGTTGCCATTCTGGCCGAGGAACTGAACCATCATCCCGACTGGTCGAACAGCTATAACAAGGTCACGATCATCCTGACCAGCCACGACCAGGGCTGTTTGACCGACCTGGATTGCACGATGGCCGAGCGGATCAATCAGATTCAGCGGGACAGGTAAGGATTTCCCCCTCTTCTTATCATCCCGGATAAAGGCTGACGGTAGAATAGTTTCATTCTCCCGCGCTCAAAAAAGGGAGCCATTTCTGGCTCCCTTTACTGGTAATGCAGTCACCTCTCGCAAGGAAGATTTTCGCTTACCAATCCCCTGCAATAGTCTTATTCGTCGTTGGCCGGTTCGCTGTCCGCGCTGCCGGTCATCATGGCGTTGGCGACGCCATTGGCATTGTTGCGGATTTTCGCTTCGATTTCGGCGGCCATCTCCGGATGATCTTTCAGATATTGTTTGGCGTTGCTACGACCCTGGCCGATACGTTCGCCATTATAAGAGAACCAGGCACCGGCCTTGTCGACCACATTGGCCTGGACGCCCAGATCGATGATCTCACCCATCTTGGAAATACCTTCGCCATACATGATGTCGAATTCGACCTGGCGGAATGGCGGGGCAACCTTGTTCTTGACCACTTTGACACGGGTCTGGTTACCGACGACTTCCTCACGCTCCTTGATCGCGCCGATGCGGCGGATATCCAGGCGGACGGAAGCGTAGAATTTCAGGGCGTTACCACCGGTCGTGGTTTCCGGGTTGCCGAACATCACGCCGATCTTCATACGGATCTGGTTGATGAAGATCACGGTTGTACGGGATTTTGAGATCGTACCGGTCAGCTTACGCAGCGCCTGGGACATCAGACGGGCCTGCAGACCCATATGGCTGTCGCCCATCTCGCCTTCGAGTTCGGCGCGTGGGGTCAGGGCAGCTACGGAGTCAACAACCAGAACATCGATCGCGCCGGAACGGACCAGCGTATCAGTGATTTCGAGGGCCTGCTCACCGCTGTCCGGCTGGGACACGAGCAGTTCGTCCATTTTGATGCCCAGTTTGTTGGCATAGGCCGGGTCTAAAGCGTGCTCAGCATCCACAAAG
>DASWYT010000105.1:0-10323 GCA_036404835.1 Alphaproteobacteria bacterium
CGTATGGGTAGCGGTAAAGGTTCTCCGGAATTCTGGGCAGCCCGTGTTTATCCAGGCCGCATCATGTTCGAGATCGATGGCGTTCCAGCCCAGCTGGCCAAAGAAGCATGCGAACTGGCTGCTGCCAAACTGCCACTGCAAACTAAATTCATCACCCGCCTTGGGGAGGCCGCATAATCATGGCTAAATTGACAAAAGCTGACGATGCACGTCGTCTGACCAACGACCAGATGGAAAAGCGTCTGGGCGAACTGGCCAAAGAACAAATGAACATCCGTTTCCGCAAGGCGACGAACCAGCTGGAAAACACTGGTTTGAACCGTCAGGCGAAGCGTGAAGTTGCACAGATTAAAACAATTTTGAATGAGCGCCGTCGTCTTGATGCCGCTAAAGGAGTGTAAGTTATGCCACGTCGCGTCATGGAAGGCCGAGTCGTCAGCGATAAAGCCGAAAAAACCGTAACGGTTCTGGTTGAGCGTCGCGTTATGCACCCGCTCTACAAAAAATACTTCAAGCGCAGCAAAAAGTACCTGGCGCATGATGAAAGCAATAGCTGCGGTACAGGCGATCTGGTGGTCATTGAAGAATGCGCCCCGATTTCCAAGCGCAAAACATGGACAGTAACTGAGACAAAAGAAAAAGCCATCAAAGTCACCACCGCTTAAGCGTGAAGTGATCGAGACAGGATTTAAGGGACGAACAGGGAGAATACGGCTATGATCCAAATGGAATCAGCCCTCGAAGTAGCGGATAACAGCGGCGCCAAACACGTGAAGTGTATTAAGGTGATCGGTGGTTCGAAGAAGCGTACGGCCAATATCGGCGATATTATCGTCGTATCGGTGCAGGATGCTATTCCGCGCAGTAAAGTGCAAAAAGGTCAGAAGTTCCGTGCGGTTATCGTACGCAGCAGCTTCGGTCTGATCCGCGCTGACGGTACGACCATCCGTTTCGACAAGAATGCTTGTGTTCTGATCAACAAGGACAAGCAGCCGATCGGTACCCGTATCTTTGGACCAGTCACACGCGAACTGCGTAACCTGGACTTCATGAAGATTATTTCTTTGGCACCAGAAGTGCTTTAAGGACGAATGAAAATGACACAGACAAAAAAACTCGACGCTACGGCGAAAATGAAAATTAAAAAAGGCGACCAGGTCGTCGTTCTGACTGGCAAAGATAAAGGCCAGCAGGGTGAAGTCCTGAAAGCTATTCCAAAAGAGCAGCGTTTGCTGGTCAAAGGTATCAACCTGGTGAAAAAACATCGCCGCCCAAGCGCGACGAACCCAGGTGGTATTGACAGCATCGAAGCGTCGATCCACGTGTCGAACGTTGCCCTGATCGATCCAAAATCCGGCAAGGCAACCCGCACCGGCTACAAACTGAATGCTGATGGCACCAAGACCCGCATCGCCCGCAAGTCCGGCGAAGCAATTGCCACTGCTGCGAAATAAGGGAGAGCAACGATGGCTCGTTTACACGAAGAATACAAAAAAACCATTCATCCAAAGCTGAAAGCTGATGGTGGTTTCACGAACGACCTGGAAGTGCCGCGTCTGCAGAAGATCGTCATCAACATGGGTGTTGGTGAAGCTGTTGCCGACAAGAAAATGGTTGACGATGCGATCAACGCACTGACCCTGATTTCCGGTCAGAAGCCGATTGCCACCATGGCGAAAAAATCCATCGCTCAGTTCAAACTGCGCGAAGGCATGGCTGTCGGTTGCAAGGTTACCCTGCGCGGTAAACGCATGTACGAATTCCTGGATCGTCTGGTCAATATCGCGATGCCACGTCAGCGTGACTTCCGTGGCCTGAATCCAAAGAGCTTCGACGGTCGTGGCAACTACGCGATGGGTCTGAAAGAACACCTCATCTTCCCAGAGATCGACTATGATAAAGTCGTGAAGATCTGGGGTATGGACATTATCGTTTGCACTACCGCAAAAACAGATGACCAGGCACGTGACTTGTTGACAGCGCTCAACTTCCCGTTCCGTCAAGCAGGGAGTAAATAAAGATGGCTAAAGTTGGTTCCATCAATAAAATGAACAAAGTAGCCAAGCTGGTGAAGAAATTCGCCGCCAAGCGCGCCGCTTTGAAAGAGCAACAACAGCAAGCTCGTAAGGGTGAACTGGATTTCGACGCACTCATGGCATTGCAAGAGAAATTCAACGTTCTGCCGCGTTATTCTGCCAAAGTACGTCTGCACAACCGTTGCACATACGATGGTCGCCCACGTGGTTTCATGCGTAAGTTCGCCATGAACCGTGTTCTGTTCCGTAAACTCGCCAGCGAAGGTAAAATTCCTGGCGTCGTGAAATCCAGCTGGTAAGGCGAGGAGAAAGAAAACATGTCTATTTCAGATCCAATCGGCGATTTGCTGACACGCATTCGCAACGCACAATCCGCTCACAAGAGCACATTGGTCACCCCAACCTCCAACGTTCGCAACAACGTTCTGGAAGTGTTGAAGCGCCAGGGCTTTATCCGTGAATATACCGTTTCCAAACAGGAAAACGGCCAGGAGCAAGCCAATGTCGAATTGAAATATTTCGAAGGTGAGCCAGTTATTCGCAACATTAAACGCGTGTCCAAGCCAGGCCGTCGCGTTTACAGCAAAATCAACGACCTCAAGCCGGTCTATAACGGTCTGGGTATCGCTATCCTGTCAACACCAAAAGGTGTGATGTCGGATGCCGAAGCCCGTAACGAAAATGTCGGCGGCGAAGTTTTGTGTGAAGTCTTCTAAGAAACTTTGCAGATAAAAAGATTTAAAGGAGTAAAAAGATGTCACGTGTAGGAAAACACCCTGTTACCATCCCAGCCGGCGTTACTGTCTCTGTGGCTGATGGTGTAGTGACCGTTAAAGGTAAAATGGGCGAAGATGTTGTTGCGATCCGCGACGATGTGACGTTGACTCAGGAAGACGGCAAGTTGATCGTCACTGCAAACAACGAAACACAACGCACCCGCGCACAATATGCCACAACACGTGCATTGCTGAACAATGCTGTTAAAGGTGTTTCCGAAGGTTTCAAGCGCGAGCTGGAACTGAAGGGCGTTGGTTATCGTGCAGCCATGCAAGGTCAGGAACTGGTTATGCAGCTGGGCTTCAGCCATGAAATCCGTTTCCCGGTCCCATCTGACCTGAAAATCGAAACACCAACACAAACCGAAATCGTGTTGACAAGTCACAGCAAACAGCGCGTAGGCCAGATTGCTGCTGACATTCGTTCCTTCCGTCCGCCAGAGCCGTACAAAGGCAAAGGCGTTCGCTATAAGGGCGAAGTGATCAACATGAAAGAAGGCAAGAAGAAATAATTATCTTTGTTGGGTGCTTGTCGGAATAAGTGCCCGCATAACAAACTTGAAGGGAAAAGGCCATGGCCTATCATTATCGTCTTACATCAGAACAGCGTCGTGCATTCCGCAACCGCGCCAAAGTCAAGGCTTCCGGCCGTCTGCGTCTGTCCATCTATCGTTCCGGCAAGCATATCTATGCGCAGCTGATCGATGATGCACAGGGTAACACCATTGCCGCTGCGTCCACGATTGACAAAGAATTCAAAGGCAAACTGAAAACCGGTGCTACGGTTGAAGCTGCCCAAAAAGTTGGCACACTGGTCGCCCAGCGTGCTATTGCTAAAGGTGCAAAAGAAGTTGTGTTCGATCGCGGTTCTTACCTGTACCATGGTCGCGTCAAAGCTCTGGCCGATGCCGCGCGTGAAGCCGGCCTGGCCTTCTAACGGATTATTTGAGGAAAAGAAAACATGGCACGTAACCCAAACGAACGCGGTAACGATCGCAACAACAATGAAGAACAGGATGATCTGGTAGATCGCCTGGTCAGTATCAACCGAGTCGCTAAAGTTGTTAAAGGTGGCCGTCGTTTCGGTTTCGCCGCTCTGGTTGTTGTTGGTGATGGTAAAGGCCGCATTGGTCATGGCGCAGCAAAAGCCCGTGAAGTTCCGGATGCGATTACCAAGGCGACTGAACAAGCCCGCCGCAACATGGTCCGTATTCCACTGCGCGAAGGCCGTACACTGCATCATGATGTAGTTGGTCACTATGGCGCCGGTCACGTTCACCTGCGGACGGCTCCGGCTGGTACGGGTATCATTGCTGGTGGCCCATGCCGCGCGATCTTCGAAGCCCTGGGTATCCAGGACGTCGTTGCGAAATCCCTGGGTTCCCAGAACCCGCACAACATGGTTCGTGCAACCTTTGCGGCCCTGAAAGCCATGCAAAGCCCACGTACCGTCGCTGCCCGCCGTGGTCGTAAAGTTGCCGAGATCCTGAATAAAAAGGAAAAAGGCACTAAGACCGACGCAGCTAGCGAAGAATAAGAATTATAAAGGAACAGTGTGATGGCAACAGAAAAAACCACAGCACCTAAAAAGGCCGCTCCAAAAGCTGCCGCTGCACCAAAAGCCGCCAAGCCGGCTGCTGCTAAAGCTGCACCAGTGAAAGCTGCTGCGCCAAAAGCCGCTCCGAAAGCAGCAGCTCCAGCAAAAGCGCCTGCCAAGGCTAAGCAAACCCAAACCGGTCCAGCCGTAACTGTCACGCAAGTGAAAAGCTCTGCCGGCCGTATCAAGTCCCAACAGGATACTTTGGTTGGTCTGGGTCTGGGTCGCATCGGTAAAACACGCACTCTGCAGGCGACCCCGTCTGTCCAGGGCATGATCGACAAAGTGGCCCACTTGATTCAGGTCAAACAGTCTGCCTAATAAGCGGATTGCACAGGAGATAGAAATGAAATTAAACGAATTGCAAAATAACCCTGGCGCCATGACGAAGAAGTTTCGTGTTGGTCGCGGTATCGGTTCCGGCAAAGGTAAAACAGCTGGTCGCGGTGTAAAGGGTCAAAAAGCCCGTACCGGCGTGTCCATCAAAGGTTTTGAAGGCGGTCAGATGCCTCTGTACCGTCGTTTGCCAAAACGCGGTTTCAACAACCATTCCCGTCAGGACTTCGTAGTCATCAACCTGAGCACGCTGCAAGCGGCTATCGATGCTGGCAAACTGAACGCCAATGAGACGATCAACGCTGATATCCTGAAAAAAGCCGGTATTATCACAGTCAAGCGCGACGGTGTTCGCCTGCTGGGTAATGGCGAGCTGAAAGCCAAGGTCACCCTGCATATCGCGGGTGCTTCTGCCAAGGCTCTGGAAGCTGTTGAGAAAAACGGCGGCAAGATCGAATTCCCGGCTGAGCCGAAAAAGGCCAAACAGCCAAAGACAGAAGAAGAAATGAAAGCCAAACGCGCTAAGAAGAAGTAAGTCGTTTGCGTAAGACATAAAGGGCCCTTTGGGGCCCTTTTTTGTTGCAGCGCGGCTTGAAGTCTGGTCCGAACCGTTTAAACTCCTTTCATCATATAACAATATTTCCCTTTAGGTGATTTTATGGCCGTTTCAGCCGCCGAACAACTTGCCAGCCAATTTAACATGAGCTCCTTCTCCAAGGCGAAGGATCTGAAAGCCCGTTTGTGGTTCACACTCGGTGCCTTGCTTGTTTACCGTCTGGGTACGCATATCCCGCTGCCGGGTATCAATGCGCAGGTTCTGGCTGATATTTTCAAACAGCAGGGCGCCGGCATCTTGAGCATGTTCGATATGTTCGCTGGTGGCGCGTTGCAACGTATGACCATCTTTGCCCTGAGCATCATGCCATACATTTCCGCATCCATTATCATTCAATTGATGGCTGTTGTTCTGCCAAGCTTTGAAGCTTTGAAAAAAGAAGGCGAACAGGGTCGTCGCAAAATGAACCAGTACACACGTTATCTGACAGTGTTGCTGGCAACCGTGCAGGCCTATGGTATGGCTGTCGGTCTTGAACATATGCATACCAGCACAGGCGGTTCCGCCGTGCTGCATGCCGGTGTCTTCTTCCGCTTGTCGACTGTCGTCAATCTGGTTGGCGGTACGATGTTCCTGATGTGGTTGGGTGAGCAGATCACGGCTCGCGGTATCGGTAACGGTACATCGTTGATCATCTTTGCCGGTATCGTCGCGCGTTTGCCGGCGGCGTTGGTGCAGTTGTTCGAGATGGGCCGCGTCGGCAGCATTTCCAGCGCTTTCATTATTATCATCATGATCCTGGCTGTGGCGATCATTGCGTTCATCGTCTTCATCGAACGCGCGCAACGCCGTGTGCTGGTGCAATATCCCAAACGCCAGGTTGGCAATAAAATGTATGGTGGTGAATCCACCCACATGCCGCTGAAACTGAACAGTGCCAGCGTGATGCCACCGATTTTTGCATCATCCCTGCTGATGTTGCCGATGACCATCGTCGGTTTCTCTGGCCAGCAACCGGAGGGCATCTTCGGCGAAATCGCCCGTGTGATGCAGCATGGTTCAACGGTCTATATGGGCCTGTATATCGGCCTGATCGTCTTCTTCGCATTCTTCTATACCGCGATTGTTTTTAACCCGACCGAAACAGCCGATAACCTCAAGAAAATGGGCGGTTTTATCCCTGGTATCCGTCCGGGTAAATCCACAGCCGATTATCTCGATTTCGTGCTGACACGGATCACCGTTGTCGGTGCGGCTTACCTGGCCTTTATCTGCCTGTTGCCGGAAATCCTGATCAGCCATTATTCCATCCCGTTCTATTTCGGTGGTACCAGCCTGCTGATCGCCGTGTCGGTCACGATGGATACATTGGCCCAGGTGCATGCACATATGGTAGCCCATCAATATGAAGGTCTGCTGCGCAAGTCCCGCCAAAAAGGCAAGACAAAGTAATTAGCTGAATTGGAAAATACGAAATGGCATTGAACATTATTCTGATTGGTCCTCCTGGTGCGGGTAAAGGTACCCAGGCCAAATTACTGGAGCAGGCTTATCAGATCGTGCAAATTTCCACCGGCGACATGCTGCGCGCGCGTATGACCAAAGGTGACGATTTCGCTGCCGAGATCAAAAAGATTATTGCGGATGGTAAATACGTACCGGATGAAGCCATGGTCAAAATGATCGATGAGCGTATCAATGAACCTGACTGCAAGAATGGTTTCATTCTCGATGGTTTCCCCCGTACGGTCGCCCAGGCCGAAGCGCTGGATAAGATGCTCACCGCCCAAAGCAAGGCGTTGAATGCTGTGATCGAGCTGAAAGTCGATGAAGAGGCCTTGGTCGAGCGCATCGTTGGTCGTTTCTCCTGTGCCAAATGCGGTGCGACCTATCACAGCAAATTCAACCCGACCAAGGTTGAGGGTGTTTGTGATGTCTGTGGCGGCACCGAATTTACATGCCGTACGGATGATAATGAAGAAACGCTCCGTAAGCGTCTTGAGACCCACAACAAACAGACCGCCCCGATCCTGCCATACTATGCCTCTAAAGGCATGCTGAAACAGGTCGATGGCATGCAGGATGTCGCGCATGTGTCGGTGGCGATTAAGAGTTTGCTGACTGTTTAAATAGTAATGGTCTGTTACTGCAGAGCGGTAATATTTTCTTCTCATGGTTGAAATATAATCTATAATACAGGCATGAGAATTTTGCCATGCCTGTTTGTGATGTTTTTGTTGATCTTTCCGGCACTGGCCGGAGAGAAAACAGCGCGTTCCTGTACCCTAAAGAATAAAGAGCTTTGCGGCAGATGGGTTCAATTTACGCTATACGGCGATTCTATCAGATGGGATAGATGGAGCGAATGGGACAAACAATATGGCGATATTGCGCATTGCACTGTGTTGGATGAAAGACGGCAGCCTGGCCGTATATTCAGTATTATAAGATGTATAGAGCAGCATCACACAGATGCACTGAATTGCAAAGAAGAACTGGCATCCAGGCCGGATGATAAAAAACCGCAACGCTGCATCGATCCTGTCAATGGCAAGGGCCAGTCTTATACGATCGAACAACCGACATTCTGGTTATTTATGGTGTATAAAGTTCGTAAACAAGAACCCTATGGGCACGGTATTGCATATACCTATATAACAGATAATCATATTAATTGTCTGTTTCCACCCATGGGTGATGAAAACGGGAATGAAAATGCCAACCAATTGATCAAGTTTCAAGAAGAAAATTCTTGTTTTTCTTATCGTCATTATTCAAGTGAAGTTAAAAGAGCATTTTTGCCTGATTTTGCTGAATAAGTGTCTTAATAAATCACTTCCTTCTCTAACGCTGCAGCGTCTTTAAAAAGATTGAAAATATTTTCATTACGTTTTTCTGCTATTTCCCTGCGATGGGATTCATTGGCGGCCATATCCCAGTCCCGGTTTTGTTTAAAGGTGTGTAATAACCCAGCCGGTTCAAGGCCTGTTTGACCTGCCGTGTATCATATGGGTCTGTCTTGCTGTCGGAACCAAAACGTTGCTGTAGGGAGAGGGGTGACATGGTAAATCCTGCTTATCAATAAACTCCCCTTATATATGAATATATTCCTAATGCGGATTTTTGTCAAGTGGCTATACTGCCGTCTTTATCCTGTTTATAATTAAGATAACGCAGGGGGGCGTACAATAATGACACTCAAAATCACCTCAGCCGATGCCCAGTGGCAGCCGAAATATTTTGCCGTGATTACCGGCCTGTTTTGCGGCCTCTATATGATCAGCTCCGCTTTGGTCAGTAAAATGATAGATGTGCATGGTGTCGTGACCAGTGCGGCCATCATCATCTTTCCGATCTGCGCCATCATCACGGATATCCTGACCGAAGTGTATGGTTTCAACCGGGCGCGTCAGGCGATCTGGACCGTTCTGGCCTGTACTATTTTATTCGCGATCTTTACCCAGATTGCGATCATCCTGCCACCGGCCGGTTTCTGGCCGCACCAGGACGGTTTCGCGGCGATTTTTGCATCGACCTATCGGATTGCCCTTGCGGCCTGTGCCGCCTGGATTGTCGGCGAGTTCTCGAACAGCTTTGTCGTGTCAAAAATGAAGATATTCCAGAATGCCCGCCATATGGCTGTCCGTTTTATCAGTTCGACGGTCGTCGGGCAGTTTCTCGATACGATCGTCTTCTTTACCATTGCCTTCGCGGGGACGATGAGCTGGAAGAACCTGTTTTGGACGATGCTGTCGTCCTGGGTCTTAAAGGTTGCCTATGAAATCGTCGCCCTGCCGCTGTCCGTCCCGATCACCAACCTGGTCAAAAAGTGGGAAGGGATCGAGCATTTCGACCGCCAGGAACTCCATATCGTTTAATCCTTAAATAATTGTATTTTATGCTTGACCTGAGCTCCCTGCATCCTATAATGCCGCTACACCAGAACCGGCACTGTTATTTCACCTCCATGCTCTGGCTTTTGTGTTGTAAAACAACAATTTAATTCGCCTTGTAACCCTTGGCGAATCGCATCTATTGAGGAGAATCACGCGTGGCACGTATTGCGGGTGTAAATATACCGGTTAAAAAACGAGTTTTGATTGCTTTGACATACATTCACGGCATTGGCCGTAAGACGTCAAGCGACCTTTTGAAAACTGTCAACATTGATGAATCACGTCGCGTCAACGAATTGACCGAAGATGAAGTGGTCCGTATCCGCGAGGAAATCGACCGTTCTCTGACGGTTGAAGGTGACCTGCGTCGTAACGTTGCCATCAACATCAAGCGCCTGATCGACCTGGCCTGCTACCGCGGCCTGCGTCATCGTAAAGGTCTGCCTGTTCGCGGCCAACGTACACGCACCAACGCCCGTACCCGTAAAGGTAAGGCTGTTGCTATCGCCGGCAAGAAAATTGCCAAGAAATAAGATTTGATCTGACGTTTGATTATCAAGGATAACAGCTATGGCTAAACCACAAAATAAGAACGCCGCGGGTAAGTCCGGCGGTAAAACAAAGAAAAAAGAGAAGAAGAATATCATCTCGGGCGTTGCCCACGTGAATTCGACTTTCAACAACACCATCATCACCATCACTGATGCGCAAGGGAATGCAATTTCCTGGTCGTCCGCTGGTGCGCAAGGTTTCAAAGGCTCCCGTAAGTCCACTCCATACGCTGCTCAGATTGCTGCGGATGCTGCTGGTAAGGCTGCCATGGAACACGGTCTGCGCACGCTCGAAGTTGAGGTGAAGGGTCCAGGTTCAGGTCGTGAATCCGCTCTGCGTGCTCTGCAGGCAGTTGGTTTTACGATCAACACCATTCGTGATGTCACACCGCTGCCACACAATGGCTGCCGTGCGCCAAAACGTCGCCGCGTCTAAGTATTTTCCATTAGGTCTTTTGCAGCAAGAGGTTCACTGTGATCCAAAAAAACTGGTTGGATTTAATCAAGCCCGAGAAACTGGCTACCAAAACAGATAAATACCGCGATCCAAAGCGTTTTGGCACATTGGTTGCCGA
>DASWYT010000106.1:0-8291 GCA_036404835.1 Alphaproteobacteria bacterium
GAGCTGGCCAAAGGCCGTCTCTATGGCGAGCAAGGCAGTGAGAAGGATTCCATCAGCGCCAAGCATACGCTGTATTTCGTCCATGAAGCGTTGCTGTCCCTGTTCGCGCCGTTCTTCCCGTACATTACCGAAGAATTATTCAACGATTTATACCCGCAACAATTTGCTGCGCGTAAATCCATTCACGCACGTGGCACCTGGCCAAACATCGCCAACTTCCCGTATAGCGATGCGGTTGCGTCCCAGGCCAACGGTGCTTTGGATATCGTATCGGCCGTGCGTAAACTGAAGAGCGCCCGCAGCCTGTCGATGCGTGTGCCGATTACCATGCTGCATGTCTCCAGCACACCGGACCAGAATAATGTCTGGGAACAAATCGAAGCCTGTTGGCCGGATGTTCAGCATACGGTCAATGCCGCCGCCATCACCTGGCACAATGCGCCATTGGCGAATGATAATGCGTTTGATGGCGATAACGGCCTGTACCGTCTGAATGCCGAGGTTACCACCGCATGAAACAGCTTGTCGTCCTTATCCTGCTCAGCCTGACAGTGGCGGGTTGCGGTAAAAAGCCGAACACCTTGCTGTTGCCGGAACCACAACCGGGACAAGAGCGTCTTTATCCACGCCCTTACCCAAAACCACATCAAGCCCCACCGATTTCTACCTCTGTCCGTTAATTGAGTTTGTCTATGCGTTATATCTTCACCAGTGAATCCGTCTCTGAAGGCCATCCGGATAAAATCTGCGACCAGATTTCCGATGCGATCCTGGATGCTTATCTGACCCAGGACCCGGAACACCGCGTGGCGCTGGAAACCACCGCTACGACGAATTTCGTGTTGCTGGCCGGTGAAACCAAAGGCAGATCAAACCTGACCGTCGACGATCTAAAACAGATCACACGCGACACGGTCAAACGTATCGGTTACGAACAGGACGAATTCCACTGGAATAAAATCGAGATTGATTGCCGCGTCCACGCACAAAGCGCCGATATCGCACAAGGTGTTGATGCCACAGGCAGCAAGGAAGAAGGTGCAGGCGACCAGGGGATCATGTTCGGCTATGCCTGCAAGGAAACACCGGAATTGATGCCGGCCGCCATCATGTATGCGCACCAGATTTTGAAATCCCTCAGCGATGACCGCCATAAAGGTGTGCTGTCGATGCTGGGCCCGGATGCGAAAAGCCAGGTCAGCCTGGTCTATGAGAATGGCAAACCCGTGGGTGTGCATTCCGTCGTCCTGTCGACGCAACATATTCCCGGCCTGTCCCAGGACGATGTCAAACAAATCGTCCGCCCTTATGTCGAGCGTGTCCTGCCACAAGGATGGATGTGTGAAGACAAATATTTCTACGTCAATCCAACCGGCCAGTTCATCATTGGCGGCCCGGATGGCGATACCGGCCTCACCGGCCGCAAGATCATCGTTGACACTTATGGTGGTGCGGCCCCGCATGGTGGCGGCGCGTTCTCCGGCAAGGACCCGACCAAGGTTGACCGTTCCGCCGCTTATGCTGCGCGTTATCTGGCAAAAAATATTGTCGCCGCCGATCTCGCGGATAAATGCACCGTGCAATTATCGTATGCGATTGGTGTGGCCCATCCGATTTCCGTCTATCTGGAAACGCACGGCACATCCAAAGTCGATACGGAACGTCTTAGCAAGATCATGCAGGAACTGGTTGATCTGTCGCCAAAAGGTATCCGTACGCATCTGCAACTGAACAAGCCGATTTATTCCCGCACGGCAGCCTATGGCCATTTCGGCCGTGCCCCGGATGCAGATGGTGGTTTTTCCTGGGAAAAAACCGATCTGGTCGATGCGTTGAAAAGAGCTTTCTAAACGTGACATCTATTACCGAACATCATTTTTACGGCCGCCGCCGTAACCGTGGCCTGCATCAACAGCGCCAACAGGCGTTTGATTTCGTGTCGGAAAAATATCTGGTAACCGTGCCAGAACAGGAAAAAGATTTTGCCCCGGTTGATTTCTTTGGTGATTTCAAACCACAGGATTTATGGCTGGAGATCGGTTTCGGTTATGGGGAACATCTGGTCAACCAGGCCACGCTGAATCCGTCTATTGGATTGCTGGGGATCGAACCGTTCATTACCGGGATTGCTGTCGCCTCTCTGGCCATCCAGGAATGTGACCTCAAAAATATCCGCATCTATCCTGATGATGCGATGCACTTGCTGACGAAATTCAAGCCGCAGAGTTTTTCGAAAATCTTCCTGTTCTTCCCCGACCCGTGGCCGAAAGTACGCCATCACAAACGCCGTTTCATCCAGCCCGAAACGGTGGCGATTCTGGCGCAATTACTTAAACCGAACGGAATGCTGCATCTGGCGACGGATATTCCGGACCTGGCGGACTGGATGATCATGCATGTGATGGACAGCGGCCTGTTCAACTGGACGGCGGAACGTCAGGATGACTGGCTCTCTCCACCGAAAGACTGGGTCACGACGAAATACCAAAGCAAGGCGATTGCCGAAGGCCGCACCAGCTATTACATGGATTTCGTCAAAAACGCCGCGTAAACGGCCGCAAGTCCTTGTAAACCTTTTCATGCTAAATTCCATCTTGTAGGCTCATCCTTTTATGAGCTAAGATAAAAATATGATTTCAATAAGATAATTCTTGAGGAACCATGCGTCTGTCAGCCTTTCCTACTTTGTCCTCCGTCCTGATCGCTTCCCCTGCTTTAGCTGCTCCGCCAAATGTCTATTATAGCAGCTGGCAGCAATCTCTGGCCGATGTCGGCCCCTGGCTGGTTCCTTTAATGGTTATTATCGGCCCGATTATCGGTTTTGGCCTGGTCTGTCTGACACTGGTCCTGTGCTTCCGCCATATGGGCACATTGAAAGTGCAAACGGAAACGAAACAACGCCAGGATGATCACCAGTCCCACCGTCGTGACCGTCTGGTGCTGGCCTCTGCCCTCGCCGGTGAATTGAACGAGAACAAGATCAAGTGCGAAGCCTTTATCACCATCTATTCAGAATTGCTGCGCAATCTGCGCGAAACGGATCGCCGTGCCTTGTATGAAGACACCGGTGACTTTATCCATCAATATCCGCCACTCAGCCGCAAAACGTTTGAAAGCAATATCGACAAGATCAATCTGCTGGGGATAAAACTGGCGACCGATGTCACGAATGCGTATGCCTCTGTCCGCAATGATGCAGAATATTTCACGCTGGATGCGACCATGCCACGTGCCAATGCCATCCGCATGGTTGAAATGGTTCTGGATGATGCACAACGCACCCTGGAGCCTCTGGAAGGTGCGGTTTCCGCCCTGAACATGATCGTCCGCGACGGTTCTGTCAGTAAGTCGGCTAACGGTAAATAGAATGCCGGAAAGCAATCATTTCAGATATAAATAATGATTGCGTTATATTGATAAATTCCCAAATATCACCAGCGCATGGCCGTAACGGCGGTTATCGTGCAGGATTAAATGGGTTTCCGCCAGGGCCAGTGCTTCGCGGGACATTTTGCTGTTGGCTTCCAGGACGATCAGAGTGTTTGCATCGATCCAGCCCTGCGCCTTCAGATGCTTGATGACATCCGGCCATGTTTCATCCCCATAAGGCGGGTCGATAAAACAAATTGTGACAGGCGCCTGTGGATTGCTGATTGTTTTTAATGCATCGGTGCGCATGATTTTTGTCTGGCTGGTGCATTTCAGCGTCTCTGCCGTCTTTTGCATCGCCTGTACGGCTTTGAAATCTTTTTCCATGAAGGTGGCAAAAATTGCTCCACGCGACAATGCTTCAAAACCATAAGACCCGGTGCCAGCAAAAACATCCAGGATCGTGCCGTTCATCACCAGAGACTGGCCGTTTTCCTGTAACGCCCAATCGGCGGAATTGAGGATATTGAATACGGCCAGACGTGTCTGGTCCATCGTCGGGCGCGTGATGGTCTGGTCCTGCGGGACCTGTAACACACGACTACGCCATGCTCCACCGGTAATACGCATTATTGTTTATCCTGTAGCTGTCGTTTGAAATTTTCGACGATATTGGTCGAGACTTCGCTCATGCGGCCTGGTTCCAGTGCACCCAGTTCAAACGGGCCATAAGCAATACGGATCAGGCGGTTGACTTCGACACCCAGCGCATTCATCACCCGGCGGATTTCGCGGTTCTTGCCTTCATGCAACGTCATGATGACCCACTGGTTCAAATTCTGCTGTTGTTGCTCAAACTCGACATTGATGGAACCGTAGCGAATGCCATCGACAACGATACCATCACGCAACTGTTGCAATTCATCACGTTCGATCCGGCCATAAATCCGCACGCGGTAACGGCGTGGCAGGCCCGTGGATGGCAGTTCCAACTGGCGCGACAATTCACCGTCATTGGTCAACAGCAACAAGCCTTCGGAATTCAGATCGAGACGACCGACACTGACCACACGTGGCATGGATTTTGGCAACAGGGAAAAAACGGTTTCTCGTCCTTCGGGATCACGCGCAGTTGTCACGAAACCAGCTGGTTTATGTAGGATCCACAGGCGTGTGGATTCAAGTTTCGGCAAGGGGCGACCGTCGATAATGATCTCATCTGCATCGCCAACATTCATCGCCGGATCACGCCTGATAGCGCCATTCAGTTTGACGCGGCCATCCTTGATCCATTGTTCCGCATCACGGCGGGAACAAAGCCCCGCCCGTGCCATGACTTTCGCCAGACGCTCTTTCTTAGCTTCACTCATCTAAAAATGAATCGCGCGGCCATAGGAACTCAGCACCGTCTCGTGCATCATTTCTGACATGGTTGGGTGGGCGAAGATGGTGTGCATCAGTTCGGCTTCTGTCAGTTCGTTGGTTTTGGAAATCACATAGCCCTGGATCATCTCGGTGACTTCGGCACCGACCATATGGGCCCCGAGCAATTCGCCAGTCTTGGCATCGAAGATCGTTTTCATGAAACCGTCCGGCTCGCCCATGGCGATGGCTTTACCGTTACCGATGAACGGGAATTTGCCGACTTTCAGTTCGTATCCGGCTTCTTTCGCTTTCGCTTCGGTCAGGCCGACACTGGCGATTTGCGGACGGCAATAAGTACAGCCCGGGATATTCGATTTGTTCATCGGGTGAACATCTTTGACACCGGCGATTTTCTCGACACAGATAATGCCTTCATGGCTGGCTTTGTGTGCCAGGGCCGGAGCGCCCGCAACGTCACCAATCGCATAAACACCCGGTTCGGCGGTGCGGCAATATTCATCGATGATGATCGTGCCCTTCTCGACTTTGACCTTGGTTTTTTCCAGGCCGAGATTTTCGACGTTACCGACGATACCCACGGCCATGATCACGCGATCAAATGTCTGTTCCGTGGATTTGCCATCGGCTTCGATGGTGGCGGTGACATTGTCCTTGCCTTTTTTCAACACCTTGACCATCGTTTTAGTCATCACGGTCATGCCCTGCTTGGTGAATTCTTTCTGGACGAAAGCGGACACTTCGGCATCTTCAACCGGCAGGATGCGATCCATCACTTCGACCAAGGTCACTTTCGTGCCCATATTCTGATAGAAGGACGCGAATTCGGAACCGATCGCACCCGAACCGACAACTAGTAATGATTTCGGCTGTTTGCCATCCGGCGGCATCATCGCTTCACGCGCGGTCCAGACCAGATTGCCATCCGGCTCCAGGCCCGGCAGCGCGCGGGCGCGGGCGCCGGTGGCGATGATAATATGTTTCGCTGTTAAAGCCGTGCCTTTGGCAGCGCCTTCGGTAATCGTGATCTTGCCGGCACCGGCCAACTGGCCATAGCCATCGAATACGGTGATCTTGTTTTTCTTCATCAAATGCTTGATACCGGCAACCAGTTGCGCAGACACGCCACGGGAACGTTTGATGATGTTCGGGAAGTCGACTTTGATATTGTCGGCAGAGAAACCGTAATCGCTTAAGTGCTGCAGCGTGTGATAAATTTCAGACGAACGCAGCAGAGCCTTGGTTGGAATACAGCCCCAGTTCAGGCAGATACCGCCCAGATGTTCTTTCTCAACCAGTGCGGTTTTCAGCCCCAGTTGCGCCGCACGGATCGCAGCGACATAGCCACCCGGACCACCACCAATAACGGCAATATCGAATTGATTGTCAGACATCAGAGTACCTTTCCTAATTCTTTTCTATTCTTCAAACTTATGCGAGTAATCGATCACCAGCTCATAGAGCGCTTCGGCGAAATCGAGCGGGACATTATGTTGGCGTGCACTAGACAGAACCTGGTCGATCACGATTTTGACACGGGCGGGGTCTTGTACCGGTAGATGCTGGTCGTGTTTGATCTTTTTGACACGGCGACGCACATTATAGCGTTCGCCAAACAAGCGAATAATCTCGGCGTCGATTTTATCCAGCTCGCGGCGGCATTCTTCAAGGGCTGACCAGTCGGTCATCACCTTCTCCTTACTGCGCCAGCATCGTGGCCGGGTTTTCCAGGAAGCCTTTCAGCGCCTGCAGATATTCCGCGCCGACAGCGCCATCAACCACGCGGTGATCGACGGATAATGTTGCATGCATGACAGTGGCGATCTCGATCTTGCCGTTGATGACAACAGGTGTCTGTTCACCGGCACCGACAGCCAGGATACAACCTTGTGGCGGGTTGATGATGGCATCGAATTTCTTCACGCCGAACATACCGAGGTTGGACAGGGAGAATGTGCCACCCTGGAATTCCTGTGGCTTCAGCTTGCCTTCCTTGGCGCGGGATGCAAGATCCTTCATTTCATTGGAAATCGTGACCAATGATTTGGTTTGCGCGGCTTTGATAATCGGGGTGATCAGGCCGGTCGGTGTCGCCACCGCAACGGAGATATCGGAATTTTCGTAGAACAGGATGGAGTTGCCGTTCCAGGACGCATTCGCCGCCGGGATTTTCTGCAGGGCCATCGCAGAGGCTTTGATCACGAAATCATTGACGGAGAGTTTGAACGCGCCGCCATTATTATCGTTGATCTCGGCACGTAGAGCCATCAATTTGTCGATCTTGATATCGACGGTCAGATAGAAATGCGGAACGGTCTGTTTTGATTCCGTCAGGCGGGATGCGATGACTTTGCGCATACCGGATACTTTTTCTTCGCGGTACGCCATGCCGTATGCATCAGCCAAGGCTTTCGCATCAGGACCGGATGCCACAGGTGCGAAGGAAGCAGCACCAGCAGATGGTTTGGCACCGCCGCCGGAGACAGCCTTCTCAACATCGGCACGCAGGATACGGCCATTCGGACCGGAACCGGTCACACCATTCAGATCAACATTATTCTGATTGGCAATGCGCTTGGCCAACGGGCTGGCGAAAATACGTTTTGTGGCTGCAGTCATGGTTCTTTCCTTTAGGCTGCTTGTTGTTGTTGTTGTTCAGGCCAGTCGCCTGAAAAGCTAAATGTTTCGCCTTGCAACACAGATTTAAAAAGTGGTCGCAGGCGTGGAATAAGTTTTTCGGTTGTATCGGCGCTTAACCATGCAAGGTGGTCGCATTTATGTGGTTCGGCAATGACCGGTTCACCATCCCATGAATCGACCAGATAATAAAAATCGACCCATTGTTTTGTATGTTCCTGCCAACCTTCATAGCGATGCTGTACATGACACAGTCTCAGTTTTGACGGATTAAGCGTCAGGCCTGTTTCTTCTTTTGTTTCACGCAGGACGGCTTGAATGACTGTTTCAGCTGGATCAACCCGGCCGGATGGCAAGCCGTAATAACCTTCCATGTAGTCGGTGTTCAAACGACGCATACACAAGAATTCATCACCCCGACGTAACAGTGCATAGACAGCTACGTAATGTGGTACATAGTCTGGATGCTGGAACGTCATCACAAGCCTCTCTTCAAAGGTATGTGATAAACTTGACGATCTAATTGCATTTCTTCCGAATAAAAATCTGCAATAAACACGCCACCATTATTTGTAATTGTTTTTTGGGATGCTGCGTTATCTGAACCTGTCGTGACAATCATGTAATCGCGATCCAGTTTAGTCATGCGATCTTTGTCAGATAATAAAAGTCCCAATGCCTTCGTCATGTAACCTTTGTTACGCGCCGATGGAGTAATGCTGTAGCCTGCGTGACCGCCATAGTTTTCAAGCATTTTATGAACAACTGGACGGAAATTGATGGCACCGATAAAGTTTCCGTCTGCAACGATCCATATTTTTTCCTGCGGAACACGCGGCCATTGCGAACCATTTTTAGTGGTGAAGTATCCATCTTTATGAGTGATACGCATATCAGCAATA
>DASWYT010000107.1:0-16446 GCA_036404835.1 Alphaproteobacteria bacterium
AAAAAGGATTATGCAATGGCTCAACAGAACAAACCTGCTGCATCCAAGCCAAAACAGGATCTGCCGCTCTTTTACAAGAACCCGGTTGTGATCGACAAGAATGTTCATGGTACGACGGGTGTTGTGCCGCTGCGTGATTACGGTTTCGCGCGTAACGTCAATGCCGTGCCGATTGCTTTGGTCGAGCTGCCGCAAGTTGTTTCCACTTATCCGGTTGTTTTTACGGCGGGTAATCTGGCGATGCCGGTGGCCTTGCTCGGTTTGCATGAAGGCGAAAACCTGTTTGTCGATGAAAAAGGCAACTGGCAGAAAGACACTTATATTCCGGCCTATATTCGCCGCTATCCATTCATCTTCGCCGAGCATGGCGATACGCTGACATTGTGCATCGATGACCAGCCGGGCATTCTGTCTGCCAAGGATGGCGAGAAGATGTTCGATGACAATAAAGACATGACACCATTCACGACGAATGCGCTGGAGTTCTGCAAATCCTATCACACTGCCAGCCAGGAAACGGCGCAATTCGCAGCTATCCTGCAGGATGCCGACTTGCTGGTCGAACGTCACGCGACGATCCGCGTCGAAGGCCAACAGCCTTATCAATTATCCGGTTTCCGCCAGCTGGACGAAGAAAAATTCCGCAACCTGTCGGCTGATCAATTGGCCGACTGGCACAAAAAAGGCTGGCTGGGTGCGTTATACGCGCATATCCTGTCTGTGTCGAACTGGCAGAAATTATTCACACTGGCACATCAGTCCAAGAAGTAAGTTGATATTATTCAGGAAAAGCCGGCCTTTGTGCCGGCTTTTTTGTTTGTGCGGCCAAAAGGTTAATTTATTGATTTTTTATTGTGCCATAGGATTTGCGGTTCGTTTCCTTATGTGACTCTCCTTACATTGGATTTATTCATGGCAATGCTGTCATGTGCGTTTTTAAAATCAATGGAGCCAACCATCATGAAAAATATTGCTAAATTACTGGCCACGACAGCCATTATCGCTTTGTCTTCCGCTGCTTACGCGAATGACGCGACTGTAAAGACTGAGTTTGATGCCAAGAAAAACGGCGGTTACGAAGCCTCTTCGTCCAGTAGCAAAACCAGTGCCAGCGGCACGGTCAATGCTGCTGACAAAAAAGTCGATGTTGACGTTGATGCCGATGGTGCTACCAGCAAGACCATCAAAACCGAGTCTGTCAAAGATCCAAAAGGTCTGTGGAACAAACAAAAATCTACAACCAAAACCGAGATCGATGCCGACAAGGATGGCAATCTGGATCGCAGCGTGACTAAAGTTAAAAAGAACGCTGACGGTACGAATGTTAAATCTACAACAGATACGAAAGTCGATGTGGATGAAGATGGTAACTATGTGACGACAACCGAAATCGAGAAGAAAACCGATCCAAAAGGTCTGTTTAATTCCCGTACTGATAAGGCCACGGTGAAAGTCCGTAACGGCCAGGTTATCGAACGTACCACCGACACTGACGACTAAATCATTGTTTTGATTATTAAGCACGCCGGCCTCGAAACCGGCGTGTTTTTTATGGGGAAAAGGTTAAAAACCCTTTGAAAAAGCAGCTTTTCATGCTTTATTGCTGTCACAATGAATACGCTGACAGAAAAACACCCACGCCGCACCTTTGCCATTATTTCCCACCCGGATGCTGGTAAGACGACCCTGACCGAAAAGCTTTTGCTCGGTGGCGGAGCCATTCACATTGCCGGTGAGGTTAAGGCCCGTGGCGCGCGTCGCCATGCCCATTCCGACTGGATGGAAATGGAGCGTACCCGGGGTATTTCCGTGACGTCATCCGTGATGACGTTCGAATATCGCGATATTACATTTAACCTGCTTGATACGCCGGGCCACCAGGATTTCAGTGAGGATACGTATCGTACACTGACCGCTGTCGATTCCGCTATCATGGTCCTGGATGCCGCCAAAGGTATCGAAGCGCAGACGCGTAAATTATTCGAAGTCTGCCGCATGCGCGATATCCCGATCATGACCTTTATCAACAAAATGGACCGTGAGACGCTGGACCCGTTCAATCTGCTGGATGAGATTGAAAAGACGCTGGCGCTGGATGTATCCCCGATCACCTGGCCGGTCGGCAACAGCCATGATTTTCGCGGCTGTTACAATCTGTATGAAAAGACCTTCATTCCGTTTAAATCGGATGATGAGAATGGCGCGACGCCGATTGCCTTATCCGGCCCGGATGACCCGATCCTGTTGAAATACATGCTCGATACGCAACAACAGCAATTATGCGATGATATCACTTTATTGCAGGAAGTCGGCAAACAGTTCGACCTGCAAAGTTACCGCGAAGGTCATTTGACACCGGTTTATTTTGGCAGCGCCCTGAAAAATTATGGCGTCGTTGATCTGTTGGCAGGTCTGTATAATGTTGCACCATCACCGGGCAAGCAAAAATCAACAGAACGTAACGTTTCACCGGATGAAGAAAATGTCACCGCCTTTGTCTTCAAGATTCAAGCCAATATGGACCCAAAACACCGCGACCGTGTGGCGTTCGTGCGTTTATGTTCCGGCGTGTTCGAGCGCGGCATGAAACTGAAACATGTACGGACCGATAAAGCTTTGGCTGTGCAGAATCCTGTTTTCTTTCTGGCGCGGGAACGCTCCCTGACCGAAACAGCTTATCCGGGCGATATTATCGGTATCCCGAACCATGGCACGTTGCGGATCGGGGATACGCTGACCGAAGGCGAGATGCTGCATTTCAAAGGCATCCCGAGTTTTGCGCCGGAAATCTTGCGCCGTGTCCGTATCGATGACCCGATGAAGGTCAAGAATTTGCGCAAGGGTCTTGAAGATCTGGCGGAAGAGGGAATTTCCCAGCTCTTCAAGCCGATCATCAGTTCTGACTGGATCGTGGGTGTTGTCGGCCAGCTGCAGCTGGACGTGCTGATTGCCCGTATCGAAACGGAATATCGTGCATCCGTCGGTTTCGAGGCTGTTGGCTTTGAATCAGCCCGCTGGATTTTCAGTGACAGCCCGGTCGAATTACAGCGTTTCATCGATAATAACAGATCGAAGATCGCCGAGGATATTGATGGCCGTCCGGTCTTCCTGCTGGCCAGTGCCTGGGAACTAAAATATACCCAGGAAAAATGGGAGAACATCAGATTCTCCCCGACCCGCGAACAATACGCCTAGCCTTCCAAATTAAAGACATAAATCATTATCGGCCTTGTCATGACAGGGGCGCGCCATATAATGCCTTATGACTGAAAATAAGGATTTAACCACGGTAATTCAAAGTCAGCAGGGTGCTGAAACATATTGGCATGCGCTGTGGCAATATCGTGAGCTGTTTTATTATCTGGCCTGGCGCGATGTTATCGTGCGTTACAAAGAAACCATTATCGGTATTGTCTGGGCGTTGCTGCGGCCGTTCCTGACGATGATCGTGTTTGTTGTCGTATTTAATTATTTCGCCCGCTTGCCATCGCTTGATGGTGTGCCTTATACGCTGATGGTGTTGACAGGTTTGTTGGCATGGCAGTGTTTTGCCAGTGCGGTCAGTATCAGCAGTGAGAGCCTGATCGCCAATGCCAATATGATTTCGAAGGTCTATTTCCCGCGCCTGATCATTCCCTTAAGCAGTATTGTGCCGAGCTTTATGGATGCAGTCATTACACTATTGCTCTTGTTGGCTTTGTGCGTGTTTTATCGTTTTATGCCGGGTTGGCAGATTATCGTGCTGCCGGTCTTTATTATCATGCTGGTGTTGCTTTCAGCTTCTATCGGTATTTTCCTGTCGGCGTTGAATGTAATTTATCGTGATTTCCGCTATGTCATTCCATTCCTGTTGCAGGTTGGCTTGTATGTATCGCCAATCGGTTTTGCCAGCACGATCGTCCCGCAAAAATGGCAAATTGTTTACGCACTGAATCCGGTTGTCGGGATTATAGATGGTTTCCGCTGGTCGTTATTGGCGGGGGCGCAGGCTTTCAATTGGCCGGGCTTTATCCTGTCCTGGGTGTGGATTATTATCAGTGCAGTCGTCGGTGTGAAATATTTCCGCCATGTTGAACGTTATTTCGCGGATCGGATTTGAATATGTCGGCGGTCATCGAAATCAAGAATCTAGGCAAGAAATACACGATTTCACCTAATATGCAGACGGATCAGGCGCATCATTACCTGTCGTTGCGCGAGAGTATCACCAATAGTGTGCGCGGCTTGTTTGGTTTTCAGAATGCGCATGAACCCTCTTTACCGGATACGGATTTCTGGGCCTTGCGGCATATCGACCTGACGGTGGAGCAGGGTGACCGTGTTGGGATTATCGGCAGTAACGGTGCCGGGAAATCGACATTGCTGAAAATGATCAGCCGTATCACCTATCCGACGGAAGGGGAGATACGTTACAAAGGCCGTATCGCCAGTCTGCTGGAAGTGGGTACCGGTTTTCATCCGGAACTGACCGGACGCGAGAATATTTATTTGATCGGTGCCATTTTAGGCATGAGCCATGCCGAGATCCGCCGCAAATTCGATGAGATTGTCGATTTCGCCGGCATTGAGAAATTTCTGGATACGCCGGTAAAACGTTATTCTTCCGGTATGTATACGCGCCTGGCCTTCTCGGTTGCAGCGCATCTGGAAAGTGAAATCCTGATTGTCGATGAAGTATTGGCGGTGGGTGATACGGAATTCCAGAAAAAATGCCTGGGCAAGATGGAAGAGATCGGCCAGAAGGAAGGCAAGACATTGCTTTTCGTCAGTCACAATATGGACAGCGTCCTGCAACTGACGAACAAAGTATTATTTTTGGATAAGGGTAAAGCTGTCAGTTATGGCGTTACGGATGGCGTCGTCAATACATATCTGGAGAAAAGCCTGGTCGTCGAAAGCCGTTTTGTCCGGCCGCAAAAACTGGAAACATCCCATTTCCAGGAAGTCGAGATTACAACATCGCAAAAAGGCAATTACCACATTCACGGGCAGCCTTTTGCATTAACGACAAAGGTTTGTCTGTCGGAGAAAGTCGAAAAACTCGGCGTGTCCTTCCAGATTGCAAATTATAATGGAAAAAACATCAATTATTGCTGGTTCTTTGATGACAGTCAGGAATATGAACCGGGTACGTATGAATTTACCTGCCATATTCCATCCCTTCGCCTGATGATGGGAAAATATTACTTCAAGATGCATCTGGCCAATGTGAAGACCAAGGAAAAACTGGATTTCGTCGAGCATGTGTGCCCGTTCGAGGTTGGCATGGATACATTCCATGAATGGACATGGCATTCTAATGTGGCTGTTTATCTGGATGATTTTTCGTGGAGCAAAAATGATTTATAAAAGCCCTCGTCTCAGCCCGAAGAAGACAGGTGGCCGTTATTATCATTTAACGCGGCTGCGCAATGCGTATATCAATCTTTTTGCAAATTATATCCCACAGGATAAGCCGCAACGTCTGATCGATTACGGGTGTGGTGCCAAGCCTTACCTGGAATTGTTGCAGCATTATCGTGATCTGAATTATACCGGTGCCGATTTCCCGGATGTGGAAAAGCGTGATATCGATCTGGGCCAGGATGGCGGTTTAAAATCCGTGCAGGATAAAACCATGGATATTCTTTTATCATCACAGGTCCTGGAGCATGTAACGGATGTCGGTCTTTATCTGTCGGAATGCCGCCGTGTTCTGAAAGATGACGGTCTGATGTTTTTGTCCACCCATGGCTATTGGATGTACCATCCCAACCCAACAGATTATTGGCGTTGGACGCGGGATGGTTTGCTGAAGACTCTGCGTGATAACGGTTTTGAAATCAGGGAATGTGTCGGGGTCATGGGATTGGCGGCATCCGGCCTGCAATTATTCCAGGATGGTGTTGTTTATAAAATACCGAAATGCCTGCGTGGTATTTTTCATTATGTGATAGCTGGCCTGCAAAAGATCGTTGATGGTAAGCCAAAGAACCATCTGGATGCCTGTGTCTATGTCGTGGTGGCCATGCGGAGTGGTGTATAATGGCAAAGCCTAAGATTGCTCTTGCGTCGCCTAACCAGAATGCCATTTCCGAGACGTTTATCCATGCGCACAGGGATTGCCTGCCGTTTGACGTGGATTATCTGCATAGTGGTTTTTCCCCGCTTTATTCAGAGAAAAATGGTTATATCGGTCTTTCGCAATGGCAGCTGAAAAAATCCTTCCCATTTATTGGTAAAGTTAATTTACCTTTGCATGCCTCTTATGATGATGTGCTGACGGCTTATATCAAACGTCATGGCATCAGATTGATATTGGCGGAATATGGCCTGACGGGGGCAGAAATGATGCCAGCGTGCCAGAAAGCCGGTATACCATTGATTGTCCATTTCCATGGTTTTGATGCCGCCCGCCGTGACATGATTGCACCTTACCTGGACAGGTACAAAGACATGTTCGCCTATGCATCGTCTATCATTTCTGTGTCACGTGATATGACGGAAAAACTAATTGCATTAGGCGCCGACCCGTCGAAAATCATTTTGAATCCCTATGGTCCGCATGAAAAATTCCGGGTTTCAAAAAAAGAACGTCTATCAAGACAGCCTTATATTTTCCTGGCAACCGGCCGGTTTGTTGGGAAAAAAGCCCCGCATCTGGTTATCGAAGCTTTTCATCTGGCGGCTGAAAGAAATCCGGATATACGTCTGGTCATGATTGGTGAAGGACCTTTACTGGAGCAATCTATCCAGTTGGTCCGGTCTTATGATCTGGGGAATAAAGTGATTTTTTTAGGCAAGCAGGATCATGATCGCGTCCTGGCGGAAATGCAAAAGGCGGATTGTTTTGTCCAGCATTCGATTGTTGACGGGAATGGTGACAGTGAAGGAACCCCGGTAGCCATCCTGGAGGCCGGTTTAGCCGGTCTGCCCGTCATTTCTACGCGTCATGCGGGCATTAAGGATGTAGTGATCGAAGGAAAAACGGGTATATTGGTCAATGAAAGAGATATTACGGCCATGAGCGAGGCAATGATCGATCTGGCCCAAAACCCGCCAAAAGGATTTGATATGGGGCAATGCGCTACACATCATATAAGTCAGAATTTCTCCCTGCAAAAACATCTCGATATTTTAACAAGAGCGATTCAGGACGCGTTGGGTGATAGCCATGTCTGATATTATAGCTAATTTTGCACCGATTGCCGTTTTTGCCTATAAACGACCGCACCATATCGTGCAGCTTTTGCAAAGCCTGAAAGCCTGCCCGGAACATGCGCATAGTCCCATCACGATTTATTGCGACGGGCCGCGGTCGGAAGCGGATATGGATCTGGTCCATAAAACGCGGATGGCCATAAAAGAATATGCACCGGCACATGCTGTTATTATCGAACGCGAACAGAATCTGGGTCTGGCAGATTCCATTATCACCGGCGTCACAGAAAATTGTTACCAATATGGCCGGGTGATTGTGCTGGAAGATGATCTGGATTTATCACCTTATGCGCTGGATTACTTCAACCGCGCGCTGAATCAATACCAGCATGATGAAAAGGTCATGCATATTGCCGGTTACATGTTCCCGGTTGATAAAAGCGGCTTGCCGGAAAGCTTTTTCTATCGCGAAATGTCCTGCTGGGGATGGGCCACCTGGCAACGTGCCTGGCAGCATTTTGAACCGGATGCCGAAAAATCTCTGGCTTTGATCGAAGCCGATCCACAAAAGGCGAAAGAATTCAACATTGATAACAGTACGGATTATGTGGGCATGTTAAAAGCACATATCCATGGAGTTATCAATTCCTGGGCGGTACGCTGGTATGCCAGCGCCTTCCTGCGTGGTGGATTAGCGCTGCATGCGCGTGAGCCATTCACTTCCAATACCGGTAATGATGGTACGGGTGAACATTGCACAGTCACCAGCGTGTATGACGTGTATGTCAGAAAACATGCTTTTAATGATCAATGGCCTCCTCATAGCGTTTTGAATAAAAAAGCATTTCGGCGCATTCGTGATTTCTGGCAGGATCAGCGGGCACAACCTGATACAATCCGTCGTATAACCCGGAAGATACGGATTATGTGGGAAAGGATTGTCTGACATGATGTTGGTTAATCTCGGTTGCGGAAAAACCTATCATACAGGCTGGAAAAATTACGATTTTGTAGCCCCGGATGAGAATGTTATCCAGCATGATTTGCTGACAGGTGTTCCTTTGCCCGATGGTGTGGTGGATGTAGTTTATCATTCCCATGTGCTGGAACATTTTAGCCGTGAAGCTGGCGTGACATTTCTGAAAGAATGCTATCGCGTTTTAAAACGTGGTGGGATTATCCGTATCGCTGTTCCCGATCTGGAGAATATCTGTCGTGCCTATCTGGCTTCTGTCGATGAGGTTCGCTCTGGCAGAGAAAATTCTCAGTATGACCATCAATGGATGATTATCGAGTTGATCGACCAGCTTGTCCGTTCCTCTGACGGCGGTGAAATGGCTGGTTATTGGAAGAAAAAATCACTTCCTAACAAAGAATTTATTTATCAGCGTCTGGGTCAGGAATTTGCACGTTATCGTGCCTATATCGAACAGGCGCAAATTTATGACCATGTTCAACCGCTTCCGACATGGCGTCAGAAGTTCCGTGCATTTCTTGCAGGTTGTAAGGTAGAAGATATTCAATATATCGATTTTCGCAGCAAGGGAGAAATTCATCGATGGATGTATGATGAAGTGTCTCTAACGATTTTGCTGAAAGATCTTGGGTTTCAGGATATTAAAGTTTGCGAATTTGCGAAAAGTAATATCCAGGATTGGGCTGATTACCAACTGGAAATCAGGGATGGCGTTATCTTAAAGCCTGATTCCTTGATTATTGAGGCACGAAAACCTTAAATTTAAAGAGCGCTGTGATAGAGAGCCTGACGTTGCTCTGATATTTTATCATAAGAAAAGTCAGATACAGACTGAACACAGTCATTTTTCATGCCGTGTTCATTTTTCAGCAAGTATGCAATGCCTCTGGCCAGGTCGTCTGTATCAAAGGCCTGAGCCAGATAACCGGTTTTTTCATGTGTGATATAATCTGGCAGGCCACATGTACGGAATGCAACAACAGGCGTCCCGCAAGCCAGGGATTCTGTCACAGTTTGCGGTGCATTATCGATTAATGATGGAACAACCATGATATCGGCTGCGCTGTAGATCTCGGATAATTTCTGGTCATCATCGATATGACCCGTGTAAATCACGGGAAAGCCGTGTAATTGGCTAACAGGATTGAATGTATGGCCGAAGATACAGATAACATGCTCATCTGTTGAGATATAATCTTTCAGCTTTGCAATGGCTTCAGTTAATTCGTGATAACCTTTGGCAGGAACCGCATCTGCCGTATCGGCACCAAATAGAATGATCTTTTTATCAAGGGGCAAATTGTGATTGCGACGGGATTGAATCTTGTCACGCGGTTTAAATGTCAGGATATCGAGTGCATAAGGCAGAACATGCATGGATTTTGGTTTGAGAATCCGGTTTTTTAGAACACGGCTATGCATCCATTTTGATGGAACAAGAAGATGCAGTTTCCGATTAAGGAATATGTAGTAGAATTTTTTCAAAAGCCACACAAAGCGGTTTATTGATCTGTCTTTATCTGGTTTTGGCAATGATTTATAACCATCTACATATGCATCCGGGTGATCGGAATCATGATAATGTTCTGCGCCGTGGAGCGCCCATTCATCATGAAGTGTCCAAAAAATAGTTTTTGCTTTCAATTTTGATAGGTCACGGATAGATAAAGTATTGTTACCTATCCAGTGAAGATGAATAATATCCGGCTTTTCGTCATTGATCAGCTTGAGCATGGGGGAGCTGAAAAGATTTAAGGAGTGGTAGGTTTTATTCTTAAAAATATGCCTCTGGCGAAATTTAAGTTCTTTCTCCTGTAACCAATTAAGTTTATGGGTTGGAGATGGTGTAATGATGTTGTCATCACCGGCAGAGGTTTTTTCAATCACGGCGTATCTGATAATATCGTCTTGGTTATGGCGGCGCATGGCCTGATAGAGGCGCCAAGTTGCCCGTGCTGCGCCGCCCATTTTATCCGAGTAATTAACTATCAGAATTTTCATGATTTTTAGGGGCTTGTGTAACAATGTCCGGTGTTTTAAAAGGATATATGCCTTTTATATCTATCATAACTATCTGTTTTAATGAAGCAGGTAAAATTGAAGAAACCTGCCAGAGTGTTGCTGCGCAGACCTTCAGCGATTATGAATGGATCGTGATTGATGGCGGTTCAACGGACGAGACTGTTGATATTGTCAGGAAATATCAATCGCATTTGACTTATCTTTCTTCTGAGAAAGATAAAGGTATCTACAATGCCATGAACAAGGGATTGAAAGAAGCCAAAGGTACATATTGTATCTTCCTGAATGGCGGTGATTCTTTCTATGCTTCAGATGTCTTGGAAAAATATGTGGCTTCATATAAAGATGCAGCACATCACCCAGATTTGTTATATGGTGAGGCCATTAACGAGCAGACAGGGGAATATATTCGTTACCTGAAGGATCAGGATATAAATATCAATTTCTTTTCTATGTTGCGCAGTCTGCATCATCAGGCAACTTTTATAAAAACAAGCTTGTTTAAGACGCTTGGAATTTATAATGAATCTTATCGTATTGCCGGTGACTATGATTGGTGGCTACGTTATTTCACGCGTACAGCACAGCCGGATATCGCTTATCTGGATGGAAAGATAGCTTATTTCAATACATTCGGTATCAGTTTTAACCCGGATCACCGAAAAAACCTGATTCAAGAGGCTTTGCGTGCCTTATTATTGAATTTGAAAAGATCACCAATATTGGCATCTCAATCGGTCTATCGTTTTTACCGTGCGAATTATGCGTTTAAAGGCATTCGTATCGCATATTTTCACATTTCTTTGACCCAGATTATCCGTATCCTGGAAATTTTGCATTTGAAGAAACTGGTACGTTATCTGTATCATAAATTTATCAAGAAAAAAGATATTATGACGGAATCAGCGTAACGGTTCAGATTTTTCTTAAAACAGTGCCGATGATCAGGCCGATATTTCCCAGCTTCGTCTGGCGGTGTAATCCGGAACGTCCTAAATGCCACAGGCAACGCGGGAAAGAAGCCCCACGTAATTTTATGAAATGATCAAAGGCTTTGTGATTACGCGGTGTCAGTTGATGTGTAATGGTACGCAGCGCGGCAACATGCTCGTCATTCCAGGGTTTCATATCACCCGATAGAAGTCGCTTGACCCGGACTATACGCGCATTCCATCCATTGTTCGATCCAATCAGATTTTTGGCGTGCTGGCGGTAATCCATGGTTGGTTCCGTATCGAAAAAGACCATTCCGCCCGCTGCTGAAATCGCGATATACGTCCACCAATCATGGAAATGGATCGGTAGGTCGTGTTTGATCTGGCGTAATAATGTGCAGGCAGCATGATTAAAAATCATCGTATTTCCGCCGGCGATATTTTGTACCAGGGCGTTCGTGAAGCAGGGTTGTTTCGTGAAATGATTCGACATACCAATCAGGAAACCATCTTCGTCGATCAGACGTGTGCGTGAACAATAGAGAGCAGGAACATTATGCGGTACCGTTTCAAACCAGGCCAGGGCACGTTCAATTTTATTATCATCCCAGATATCATCCTGGTCGGCATAGGCATAGTATTTCGCAGAGATGCTCTCATTATAAACCAGTGACAGGAAATTCTGGCCGAAACCTTTTTGCGGTCCCTTGAGAATCGTTACATCATGGCCGGAGAGAGCCGGGTGGTTTTGAATAATGTCGGGAGTGCCATCCGTCGATCCATCATCCGAAACGAATAAATTCCAGTCGCTGTAAGTCTGATGCGCCAGCGATTCCAGCTGTTCATCGAGAAAAGACGCACCGTTATACGTAGCAAGGAGAATGGCGACAGACATTATTGGCATAAGATTTAATCAAACTGGCTGTATTCTACGTAGATTCTACCGGGAATCAATGTCTGTCCCGCTTTTAAACGGCATTCCCCAATTTGCGGGCCCGTTTGGTCTGATCCAGATTGATGCCGTTGGCCAGGCCTGTTGCCGTCAATAAATTCCATCCCGTCATTAACTGGAAGTAATTATGAAAGCCTGCGAGAGCTGGTAATTTAATAGTCGGGAAGGGCGTATCAAAGGACGCCATGGCAACAATCTTCAGACCGATAGTCTGTTCGATCAGCGATTGTATCTTTTCGATATCTGCCGCAAACGGTTCGATCAGAATAACCGTATCCGTTTTCTGCATGACTTCTTCAACGCCATGCAGAATATACGTGCCTTCCAGATAGTCACTGTTCTTGCGGGTGATTTCATAGGATTTCAGTGTCAGTTCTTCCGCCACACCATCATTGCGCCCGGCAAAATACAGACAGGTGGCTGGGGTCAGTATATCGATAATCTCGTTTGAAATTTTCTGAGTCAGCAATTCATGACAAATGTCGGCGGCCTGGTTTTTGTGCGCCCATTCATTACCTTGCAATAATGACTGATAGATCAAGGCTTGTTCAAAAACGCTTTTGGTGGCGGCGGTGGCCTGTTCCTTGCCGCAGGAGAGGATAATGCTTTTGTCAGCCAGTTCGGTGATCTTGCTGTTTGGTGTCGCCGTCAAAGCCAGGCATGGGATATGGTGTTCTTTTGCCAAAGAGAATAAAGAAACAAGTTCTTTGGTCTGGCCGCTGTTGCTGGCACCGATAATAGCAAAATCACTTAGATTATAATCATGTGCCTGACGTGCGCCTTCTGTATGAAAATGCCATCCTGATCCCTGGTACAGGGCCTGGGAAATCAGATTATGAGCCGGGAAGATGCGGCTGGAACCTTCACCGGTCAGCAGGATTTTTTTCTTTTGCTGGAGAACGGGCAGCCAGTCGGCTGTTTGTTGCGGGTCGAAACGGCGCAATAAATCAGGTGCTTCACGCATTTCATTCTGAATGGCAAAAGAAAGATCGGTCATCAGACGTTACCGGATTTAAAGGCATCAACGGCTTTTTTGACGCTGCCATGTTGTAGCAGTAATTTCTGGGCATCATCATAAGCCAGATTGGTTTGGGCAACGACCATATCGGTACCGCGTGCGACCAGTTTCTCGTTCGTCAAAGCCATATTCACCATGCGATTGCCTTCGACCTTGCCCAGACGGATCATGATTGCGGTGGAAATCATATTCAGTGCCAGTTTCTGGGCGGTACCCGCTTTCATGCGGGTGCTGCCTGTAACGAATTCGGGACCGACAATCAGCTCCACCGGGAAATCGGATTGTACAGCAATCGGTGAATTGGCATTGCAGACGACGCAACCGGTTGCGATGTTGTTGGCACGGCAGGTTTTCAACGCTTCGACAACATATGGTGTACGCCCGGAAGCGGCGATGCCGATTACGAAATCCTTGTTGCTGACCTTGCGGTCCTGTAAATCCTGCCAGCCCTGGGTCGGGTGGTCTTCAGCACCTTCGGCGGCGCTACGGATCGCGCTGTCGCCACCGGCCATAATGGCGGTCACCAGGTCTGGATCAACGCCAAAGGTTGGCGGGCATTCGGAAGCATCCAGAACACCGATCCGGCCACTGGTGCCAGCCCCCATATAGAACAGGCGGCCCCCGTTCAAAACCTTCTCGGAAGCCGCTGAAATCAGCTTTTCCAGGGCAGGAATGGCGGCTTTCATAGCATCCGGGACTTTGCGGTCTTCCTGGTTAATCGCGGTCAATATCTCCTGGACGGACATTTTTTCCAGGTCGTTATACAGGGATTCAGCTTCGGTCGCTAACATGTTCTTTATCCTTTGTTAGGTAGAATCTAGACTGATCATATAACCCATGCAAGGTTCCTGATGAGTGTGATATACCGTGTGATTGGCCTGATGTCGGGCAGTTCGCTGGATGGGCTGGATATAGCCTGTTGTGATTTCAGCCAGGTTGACGGGACATGGCGGTTTTCGATCCCTCATGCGGTCTGCAAACCTTATAGCGATGGCTGGGTCAAACGCCTGCGCGAAGCACATCACATGGCTGGAAAAGATTTATGGCAGTTGCATGTCGATTTCGGCCGTTATTCCGGCGAAGCGGTACGTGACTTTATAGCTGAACATAAAATAGCCGATACGATGCTGGTCGGTTCGCATGGGCATACAGTCTTTCATTTTCCACAGGATGGCTTCACCACACAGATTGGTGATGGTGCCGCTTTAGCGGTTGCAGCCGGTATTCCGGTAGCATGTGATTTTCGCAGCACCGATATTGCCAGAGGTGGGCAAGGCGCGCCTTTGGTACCGATCGGCGATAAATTATTATTCGGTGATTATAAGTTCCTGTTGAATCTGGGCGGTATCGCCAACGTGACGATGCAGGGCAATGAGACGGTTGCTTTTGATATTTGCAGCGCGAACCAGGTACTAAATTTCTATGCTTATCAAAAAGGCCAGGTCTTTGATAAAGATGGTGCTTTTGCAGCGCAGGGAAAATTTGATCAATCCCTGTTTGATGCGCTGAATGCGCTGGATTATCACAAACAGCCTTACCCGAAATCACTGGATAATGGTTATAGCCGTGATGTTATCATTCCGCTGATGGAAAAAACACATTTATCAGTCGAAGATAAATTACACACATTCTGTGAACATATCGCTTATCAGATCGCGGCAGCCATCAAAGCAATGCCGCATGCGGCATCCGATAAATTAATGGCCAGCGGTGGCGGTGTGTTTAACAGTCATTTGATGGAGCGTATCAAACATTATGCACCGGTTATGGTTGTCAGACCGGACGATGCGATCATTCATTATAAAGAAGCTTTGGTCTTTGCTTTTATCGGTCTGCTGCGTTGGCTGGGCGAAGAAAATGTACTGGCCAGTGTCACAGGTGCCAAAGGCAATTCCATTGCCGGTGCAATATACTTGTCTTAACAATCCGGATTAATGGATGCGGTCAGCAATCAGATTATTAATCACGGCCGGATCGGCCAGGGTTGATGTGTCCCCCAGTTCATCAATCTGACCGGCGGCAATCTTGCGCAAAATACGGCGCATGATTTTTCCGGACCGTGTTTTAGGCAGGCCCGGTGCCCATTGCAGCCAATCGAGGCTGGCAATTGCGCCGATTTGTTGGCGGACATGCTGGTTGAGTTCTTTTTTCAATTCATCTGTTACTGTTACGCCCTGGTTGAGCGTGACATAGGCGTAAATGCCGGTGCCTTTGATCGCATGATCACGACCGACGATGGCAGCTTCGGCGACATGCTTATGCGCAACGAGAGCGCTTTCAATTTCCGCTGTGCCGAAACGGTGGCCGGAAACATTGATCACATCATCGACACGCCCGGTAATCTGGATCAGGCCTTTCGCATCGCGGACGGCACCATCGCCGGTGCAGTAAAATCCGGGATGTTGTGAAAAGTAAGTCTCGATAAAACGTTCATGATTACCGTAAATCGTCCGGGCCATGCCGGGCCAGGGTCTGGCGATGAACAGACCGCCTTCACCGGCACCTTTGATGATGTTGTTTTGTGCATCTACCAGAACCGGATCGATGCCAAAGAATGGTGTCATCGCCCAGCCTGGTTTCATTTCTGGCGTGCTGGGTGGTGGCAGGATCATATGGCCGCCGGTTTCAGTTTGCCACCATGTATCAACGACGGCACAATTTTCTCTGCCTACTTTTTCGAAATACCAGCGCCAGGCTTCCGGATTGATCGGTTCGCCGACAGAGCCGAGAATACGCAATGATGTGCGTTGCGTCGTTTCCAACCATTGATCGCCCAGTTGCATCAAAGAGCGCAAGGCTGTCGGGGCCGTATAAAAAATCGAAACATGATGGTCGTCGATGATTTTCCAGTAACGATCCGCTTCCGGATAGGTCGGAATGCCTTCATACATCAGGACAGTGGCCGCAGTGGTCAGAGGGCCATATACACTGTAACTGTGACCTGTAATCCAGCCGACATCGGCGGTACAGAAATAAATATCGCCCGGCTTGTAATCGAATGAGGTTTTGAATGTCAGGCTGCTATAAAGCAGATAGCCGGCCTGGGTATGAATCAGGCCTTTCGGTTTTCCAGTTGAGCCGGAGGTATAGAGAATAAAGAGGGGATCTTCTGCATTCATCTCAGCCGCCGGAAAATACGTTTTCATCTTATCTAACAGAGTATCGACATATTTATCGCGGCTATCATTCATTGGGATTTTATGACCGGTACGTTTAACGACCAATACATTCTTGACGCTGTCGATTTTATCAACAGCCTGATCAACGGTGGCTTTCAGGGGAATGATCTTGCCGCCGCGTTTGCCTTCATCGGCCGTGATGACGAGTTTGGCCCCGCAATCGACAATACGGTCATGCAAAGCCTGTGCAGAGAAACCGGCAAATACCAGGGAATGCACAGCCC
>DASWYT010000108.1:0-5861 GCA_036404835.1 Alphaproteobacteria bacterium
AATCTGGCGCCTTTACTGTTTATTTTCATCATCTTCTATTTCCTGGTCATCCGCCCGCAAAGCAAGAAGATCCGCACCCATCAGGAGATGCTCGGCGGCCTGAAAAAGGGTGACCATGTGGTTACCGGCGGTGGTTTCCTGGGAACCGTTGTCAGCACCAAGGATGACGAAGTCGTCGTTGATCTGGGCAAAGGCCTCGAAGTCCGCGCGTTGAAACACACGCTGAGCGGCCTGCAAAATTCCGCTATTACCCCAATTCCTGTCAAGAAAACAAAAGAGTAACGATCATGTTGCGTGTCGAACGCTGGAAAATCATTCTGGTTTTATGTGTGTCGCTGTTGGGTCCGCTTTATGCGATGCCGAACCTGCTGAGTGAAGAACAACGCGAAGAATGGGCTCAAAAATTCCCATCCATCGTGCCGCATCAGGCGATGAGCCTCGGTCTTGATCTGCAAGGTGGTTCCCACCTGCAGTTGCAGGCCGATATGGCGGCCGTTCTGTCCGACCGTATCGATACGGTCGCCAGCACGATCCGCAGCATTGCCCGTACCGAACGTGTCCGTCTGGCATCCTTTAAACAGGATCGCCAGGGTGTCAGCTTCGCCGTCGATGATAAAGAAAAAGAAGATGCCTTTATCAACACGCTGAAACGTGAACTGGGCCAGGGTATCCAGCTGGTCAGCAATGAAAGTCGCTATACGGCCAGCTTCCGTGAAAGCGAGATCATTGCCATCCGTCGCCAGACCATGCAGCAATCGATTGAGATTATTCGCCGCCGTATCGATGAGACCGGTACGAAAGAACCGGTGATCCAGCAACAAGGCGATGACCGTATCATCGTGCAGTTGCCGGGCATGAAAAATCCGGAACGCATGAAGGAATTGCTGGGCAAGACCGCACAAATGACCTTCCATCTGGTCGATCCGGAAAGCAATTGCGCCGCGTCCGTTCCATTGAGCGTCCGTTGTTTGCCGTTGAAAGAATCCCAGGGCATGAAACTGCCTGTACGTCGCCGTGCGTTACTGACGGGTGATATGCTGACCGATGCACAGCCAGGCTTCGGCATGAGCGGTGAAGCGGTCGTCAATTTCAAATTCAATGCCATCGGTGCCCGTAAATTCGGCCAGGTGACAAAAGACAATGTCGGTTCACCTTTCGCGATTGTCCTGGATGATGAGATTATCACGGCTCCGAATATCAATGAGCCGATTCTGGGTGGTTCCGGTCAGATTTCCGGTCACTTCACGACACAGGGCGCCAATGATCTGGCGATCCTATTGCGTGCGGGTGCTTTGCCTGCGCCGCTGAAAGTGATTGAGGAACGTACCGTTGGCCCAAGCCTGGGGGCGGATAGTATCAATTCCGGCAAGCATGCCAGTATCGTGGCGACATTGATCGTGATGGTCTTCATGTTCATCGTCTATGGTCGTACCTTTGGTCTCTTTGCCAATGTGGCGCTGCTGGTCAACGTCTTATTGATGATTGCTATCCTGTCCGTGATGGGCGCGACGCTGACCCTGCCGGGTATTGTCGGTATCGTCCTGAGTATCGGTGTAGCCGTTGATGCGAACGTTTTGATCTATGAGCGTATGCGTGAAGAGAAACGTGCCGGCCGTTCCATTCTGGCGGCGATCGATCACGGTTACCGTGGCTCGATGAGCTCGATCATGGATGCGAACATTACCTCTCTGATTGCGGCACTGGTGCTGTATGCGGTGGGTACCGGTCCGGTGCGCGGTTTCGCTGTCACGTTGGGTATCGGTATCATCACATCGCTCTTCTCCGCGATTTACCTGACCCGTATCATCATTAGCTTGTGGCTGCAATGGCGTCAGCCTAAGACATTGCCTTTATAAAGGATTGCATCATGTTGCAGATTTTTTCGAAAACGACAAATTTTGATTTCATGCGCTATCACAAGCTCATGATCGCAATCTCGGTCCTGCTGACCATCGGTACATTTGTCCTGCTGGGTGCCAAGGGCCTGAATTTAGGAACTGATTTCGGTGGTGGTATCCTGATGGAAGTGCAAACACCACAGGAAGCCAATGTTGCGGGTCTGCGTGACAAGCTCGATAATCTTGGCCTGGGAACGGTCAATATCCAGGAATTCGGTTCCGCCGACCGCGTGCTGATCCGTATCAGCCAGCAGGGTACAGATAAACAACAACAGGAAGCCGTGGAAAAAGTCCGCGGCGTTATTGGTGAAAGCGCAAACTATCGCCGTGTTGAATTCGTCGGTCCACAGGTCGGTGCCGAGCTGATCAAGAAAGGTATCTGGGCGGTTGTCTTGTCGACCATCGGTATCCTGTTCTTCGTGATGATGCGTTTCCAGTGGCAGTTCGGTTTGTCATCTGTTCTTGCCTTGTTGCACGATACATTGATGACGATTGGCCTGTTTGCCGTGACACGCGCTGAATTCGACCTGTCCACACTGGCAGCCGTTTTGATGATCGGTGGTTATTCGATCAATGACACCGTCGTCGTGTTCGACCGTCTGCGTGAGAACATGCGCAAGTACCGCAAGATGTCGATGTCGGATTTGATCAATCTGTCCGTCAATGCGACATTGTCCCGGACGATCCTGACGGGTGGTACGGCGTTCCTGGCGCTGACAGCCTTGTATTTCCTGGGCGGCGACGTGCTGAAAGGTATCGTGGGCGCATTGATGTGGGGTATCGTCGTCGGTACGTATTCGTCGATCTTCGTCGCGACACCGATCCTGATCTATCTGGGTCTGAAAGGTGATGCCGCTGCAACATTGGAGCCGGCGAAAGCCTGATAGCACCCTATGGTAGATATAACCCCACTGATCAAATCGGATCGCAAGGTTATCCAGGCCTATAAAAACGGTGTGTTCAAAATCAGCAATGAAATCTTCCAGACGCCGGTGATCGTCTTCCCGGACCGTGTGGAAATCTGGCCGGTCGAGGCCGATCAGATCATTCAGATGGATGACGATAAACCGGCCGCCAACAGCAATGAAAAATCTTTAAGCGAAGGTATGGCGCCTGTAATCTTTCGTCACAAGGAAGTTGAATTCCTGATGATTGGCACAGGTCATGCCATGCATCCATTGCAACCCGCCCTGAAAAAATGGCTACAACAACAAGGTATCCGCTGCGAATTCATGGACACAGGCGCGGCCTGCCGTACCTATAATGTGCTGTTAGCAGAAGGGCGGCTTGTCGCAGCCGCCCTGTTACCATCTCTTTAAATTATCTCGCTGACGCTTACTTCACCTTCGCGTACAGGCTTTCCGCGTAATCCCAGTTGATCAGTTTATCAACGAAAGTCTCCAGATATTTCTGACGGGCGTTGCGGTAGTCGATGTAATAGGAATGTTCCCACACGTCGACGCCGAGGATTGCGTGCTGGCCTTTGGTCAGCGGATTGTCGCCGTTTGGTGTTTTGCTGATGCTCAATTTACCAGCATCATCGCTGACCAGCCAGGCCCAGCCGGAACCGAACTGGCCCATACCGGCTTCGATGAATTTGGTGCGGAAGGTGGCGAAATCACCAAAGCCTTCTTTGATTGCAGATTCCAGGGAAGCTGGCAGTTTTTCACCGCCGCCATTTGGTGTCATCCAGTTCCAGAAATGAACATGGTTCCAGAATTGCGCGACATTGTTGAACAGAGGCGCCTGGTCGGCTTTACCGGCGGTTTCCGTGATGATCTCTTCGATGGACTTGCCACCCAGACCAGCTTTTTCGATCAGCTCATTGCCCTTATCGGCATAGGCTTTGTGGTGCTTGCCGTGGTGATATTCCAGTGTTTCAGCCGACATGGCAGGTGCCAGCGCATCGATGGCATAAGGCAATTGTGGTAATATAAGTTTCTCGGACATGGTTATCTCCCTGAATATATTTGTTTACAGATCATATTGGCGAAGGGCGCATAGTGGCTTATAATAATAAAAGCCCTGACCCATAAGGCAACCCTGTCAAAAGGTTAAGTATTCTCTATGAAATCAACGATTATCATCCCGGCGCGTTATGGTTCGACCCGTTTGCCAGGCAAGCCGCTGGCCATGATCGCCGGCCAGACGATGCTGCAACGTGTCGTGCGTCTGGCGCAAAACGCTGCCAAAGAGCATCAGGATGTGAAGATTGTCGTGGCTACCGATGATGAACGGATTGTTGCGCATTGCAAAGAGTTGAGTGTTGAGTATGTGATGACTTCGGTTGATTGCCCGACCGGCACTGACCGTGTGCAGGAAGCCGTGGCACAATTGAAAGACCAGCCAGATTTTGTGTTGAATATGCAGGGCGACGCACCATTGACGCCACCTGATTTTATCAGCGCGATGATCGCATCATTTGCCCGGGAACCGACTGATGTGGTAACACCGGTCACGCGCCTGACCTGGGATCAATTGGATCGTTTGCGTGAGAATAAGAAAACCACGCCATTCAGTGGCACTTGCGCTGTGTTCGATGAGAAAACCGGCAAGGCTTTCTGGTTCTCGAAGAATATTATTCCCGCTATCCGCAAAGAAGACGCGCTGCGTCAGAAAGGCGATCTTTCACCCATTTACCGTCATATTGGCCTGTATGGTTACAGCCGCGAAATGCTGGCGCGTTATGTGACGCTGCCGGAAGGTCATTTTGAGAATATGGAAGGTCTGGAACAATTACGCGTGATCGAGAATGGTTACACGATCCGTTGTGTGCCAGTCGATTATAAAGGCCGGGCCAGCATGTCCGGCGTCGACAGTCCGGAAGATATAGAGCGTACCGAAAGTCTGATTGCCAGACATGGAGAACTCGTATGAAGACAACACTGATTATCGCCCGTCATGGCAATACATTCGGTCCCGGTGATATCGTTAGACGCCAGGGCGGCAAAACAGACCTGCCACTGGTCGAAAGTGGTTTGCTGCAGGGGCGTCAGATCGGCGCTTATCTGAAACAGATCGGTGTGTTGCCGGATGTAATTTATTCATCGCATCTGCAACGTACGATCCAGACAGCCGAGCAGGCGAAACAGGAAATGGGTCTGAACCTGCCGGTTAAGCCAGATGCGAATTTCAACGAGATTGATTACGGCCCGGATGAGAATAAGCCGGAAGAAGAAGTGGTTGCGCGCTTGGGCAAAGACGCGATTGAAGCCTGGGATAAACATTGCACCCTGCCGGATGGCTGGAATGCTGACCCCGAACAGATCAAACAGGACTGGCAGAAATTTGCCGATAAAGTCACCGAAGAACATGCCGGAAAAACCGTATTGGTTGTCAGCAGCAATGGCGTAATCCGTTTTGCACCGGATTTATTGGTGGAAAAGAAAAATGCTGAAGGCAAAGAGATCGAGCCAAAAGTCAGTACCGGTTCCATCAGCATCTTTACGCATGAAGATGGTGTCTGGTCCTGTGACGTCTGGGGGATCAAGCCGAAAGATTTTTTACCGGCAAGCTAGCCTGCTAAGCCGTTACCGCCATCAGCTGGTCCGCGCTGATATATTCATCATATTCGTCAGCCAGCGCTTTGAACGAAGGCAGTAAGGCCTCGATCTTTTTGCGGCGTTCCGGGATATAATGTGGCGGCAGGTAACGTTCGCGTTTGGCTGCACGCGCCATGGCAAGTTCTTCCGAAATCGGGAAATACAGGAAACGCAGCGTATAGATGCGCTGTTGTTTCAGGGCGGTTAGGAAATCAACATGATCCGGGCGTGAGCCGGTATTATCAAAGATGACATTATAGTTATTCGCGATGGCCTGGAACAATAATTCATAGCCGATCTCCCGGGCACAGATTTCCCATTTCCCGAAAGCTTCTTCTGCACCCAGGTTTTTCTTGTCCTGTTGGTAATGTGGAATGGATTCCATGACATCATCGAAACTGACGACGACAATATCGGTTTT
>DASWYT010000109.1:0-4862 GCA_036404835.1 Alphaproteobacteria bacterium
CCGCCGAACAGGATGATAACCAGCCAAAGAAAAAAGGCTGGTGGTCGAAACTGGTCAACACGGAATCATCCGAAGCGTAATTATGCGCAAACGTATTTAATTAAAAAATCCCGGACATCGTTCCGGGATTTTTTTTATATCGCTCGTTATGCTGAAAGCGATCAAGGGCCCGGGTTCGGGTTTTTGTCGTGGACAGCTTCGATGGCGTCCAGGATTTCACGGGACAAACGCAGTTCGTGGCTGGCGATGTTGTTCTTCAACTGGTCCATCGTGGTCGCACCGATAATCGGGGCGGTGACGAAGGGACGCTGTAGACAAAAGGCCAAGGCCATCTGTGTCGGCTCGATCCGGTTGATGTGCGCGATACCGACATATTGCGCAATCGCTTCCAGACATTTCGGATTGTGATAGCGGCCCTTCTTGCCCAGCAATGTAAAGCGCGCATGTTCCGGCCATTGATTGTTGAGATATTTCCCGCTCAACGCACCCGCCGCCAAAGGCGAATAAGGCAGGTAAGCAATATTCTCGCGGATACAGACTTCGCTCAACGCACCTTCATCACGGCGGTCGAGCAGATTATACGGGTTTTGCACTGCTGTCGGTTTTGCCATGCTATTTCTGTCGGCCAGGCTGAGATATTTCATCGTCCCCCACGCCGTCTCGTTCGACAGACCCCAGCTGCGGATTTTGCCGTCCTTGATAAAACCGTTCAGCGTATCAAGCGTTTCCAGGAAAATATCATCGTAATAACCATCGGGCGCCATATCATCTTCGATCACGAAAAAGTCACGCACACCGAAACGTTGTGACGGGCGATCCGGCCAGTGCAATTGATACAGATCGAGATAATCGGTCTGTAAACGGCGCAGGCTGTTTTCCAATGCTTCGGTGATATTGCGGCGATCATGTTTTGCCTGTCCTTCACGCACCCAGGTAAAACCATGATGGTGCGGCGGGTAACCATCCGGGCGTGGATGCGGTGTGCGTCCAACAACCTTGCTGGCCAGCACGACATGATGACGTGCCTGCGGGTGTTCCGCGAAATAACGGCCGATGATCTCTTCGGTATGACCGTATGTTTCCGCTTTTGGCGGCACGGCATAAATTTCGGCAGTGTCCCAGAAATTCACGTCGTGACGCAATGCATAATCCATCTGCTCAAACGCGTCAGCCTGGGTATTTTGTTCACCCCAGGTCATCGTTCCCAGGCAGATGCGGGAAACGCGTATGCCGGAATGTCCCAATATTGTCGTTTCCATCATCTTAATCCTTGTTATTCCAGATATATTGACTATCTCACTGATATATCGCGATGGCTGGAAAGCGCAAGCGGCAAAAACCAATGTCCGGTTTTGCTTGTGACCCTATCCCCCGCATGGTATAATTAACAGACAGGCCGCCTGGCGGCTGTTCATGGCTTTATGGAGGGCCACACATGTTTGAAAATAATGAAAACTCGTTCATGCAAAGCGGTACCGCTTTCGCTCAAAGCAAGAGCTTCGATGAAGGCTTGCGCGCGCACATGATCCGTATCTACAACACCGTCGCCGCTGGTCTTGGCGTATCCGGTGCGGTCGCTTATGCAGTGGCCACCATTCCGGCTCTGGCTGCGTTCTTCATGCAACCTGCCGTCGCCATCGGTCTGGGTATCGGCATTCTGTTGTTCCTGTGGTTCGGTCTGAACCCGAGCAAGATGATGCAGCAATCCGTTGCCAGCCTGCAGGTGAAATATTACCTGTTCACCGCGGCCATGGGGGCCAGCCTGGCCTATGTCTTCCTGGCTTACACCACGGAAAGCCTGGCACGTGTGTTCTTTATCACGGCGGGCATGTTCCTGGGGATGAGCCTGTATGGCTATACCACCAAGCGTGACCTGACCAGCTTCGGTTCCTTCTTCATGATGGGCCTGATCGGTCTGATCATTGCATCGCTGGTCAATATATTCCTGCAAAGCACGGGCATGGCCTTTGTCATTTCCTGCATCGGCGTTCTGCTCTTCACGGGCCTGATCGCCTTTGACACCCAAAATGCCAAACGCATGTATGCCAGCGCTGCCGGCGAAGAAACCAACCACAAACTGGCTATCTTCAACGCCATCAGCCTGTATCTGAACTTCATCAACCTGATGCAGTTCCTGCTGCGCATCATGGGTGACCGTCGTTAACCCGGGCGCCTCTGGCTAAAGTTTTAATACCGCCCTATTTTCAGGGCGGTTTTTTATTAACACGGAAATGCTCGTAATTAGGAACATTTTGTGCTAATATTTATAAATAAACAATCTAAGATACGGAAAATTAACGAATGTCATCTTCTACAATGCTCCGCCAGTCCTTCCTGACGATTCTGGCCATCGGCTTTCTGGCCTCCCCGGCCTTTGCTGCTGAGACAGAGAAAAAACCTGCCGCCGCTGCTGTTGCTCCAGCACCAGCAGGCCCGGCCATTGCCGATATTATTCCGCTGAAAGAATATCAGGACCGCACCAAAGCGCGCATCGAACATATGGGCCATAAATTCGGCCTCGATATCTGGATGGCTGTCACGGGACCAAGTCTGCAGATGATTTATACCACGCCTGACAAAAAGGCGATGTTGATGAATGGCATGCTCTACACCGCTGGACCGACGGATGAAACATCCAGCATCCAGCGTGATTTCATCTTGAAAAACCCGCAGATCGCCGAAGATATTCTGACGAGCGTCGGCAACTCACGCGTCGCTATCAGCAAAGGCACCGAAGCCGCACCAGCTGTATCGCTGGCCGGGGATGAAGCTGCACCAACGGCAAAATCCAGTGGCCGCAGCGAGGCCTTCTGGAGCGATCTGAGCGTAGCCCGTTTCATTCCATTCGGCCCGCAGGACAGCAAGAAGATCGTCTATGTATTTTCTGACCCGACCTGTGATCATTGCCATGCGCTGTGGCAAAAACTGCAACCGGCTTTCGAGAAGCGCCATTTGCAGGCCCGCCTGGTGCCTATCGCCATCCAGGGCAAGACATCCGAAGAAAAGGTTGCCCAGTTAATGAGCCAGCCTGATCTCGCCGCCGCCTGGACGGATATCGTCGCCGGCAAGACGCTGGGTGCCCCGGCCAATGTCACCGGTCATGCCGCCCTGGCCACCAACCAGAAATTAATGACCAATTACAAGATCGGCTCGACCCCGGTCATGGTCTATCGCGATGCCAAGAATGACAAGGTCCGGCTCCTGCTGGGCAATCCCGATGATATTAATGTCTTTTTCGCCGATATCGGCCTGGATGAAGCCCCTGCTTCGACCCCGGCGGCCCCGGCTAAAGAGACGCCTGCCCCGTCCTCTGACAATAAAAATGAATAGGAACCCGTTTTGTTAACTTTTTCACCAGAGTCTGTTGGCACAATGGAAAGCACAATTGCGTATTACATGATTGATAATGATCAGGTTTCATAATGGCCGTTCAACCGATGCTCGCCGCTTGCTTGATGCTGGCGGCTCAAACTTACAATGTCCCACCAGCGGTGATGGTGGGGATCATGCATATTGAAGGTGGAAAAGTCGGTCAGGCTGTCGGCCCGAACGTGAATGGCACCTATGATTTAGGCCCGATGCAGATTAATTCCCGCTGGGTTCCAAGCCTGGCCCGCTATTGGCGCGTCCCGCATCAGACCGCTTTGAAGATGGTCCGCGACGATCCGTGCGTCAATGTGACGGTCGCTGCCTGGATATTACGCCAGCGCCTGAATGAGTCTGGTAACCTGACGTTAGCAATTGCCCACTATCACTCAAAGACACCACGCTTTGGCTATGTCTATGCGCGGAAGGTCATCGGAGCGATGCGTAAAATGGATTTGATACAGGATTAAAGCTGCATGACCATACCACATGTCACACTGCCAGCCCTTTTAACCCGCACAAGCCTGGTTTGTGCGACGTTGATGCTGAGCGCCTGCAGTGGCAATGGTTATCCAAAACCGCAACTGGTTGCTGAACCTGATCCGATTGTCGCCCGTCTGGCGGCTGCGGCTGATCGCGCTGCAAATGCGCTTGATACATTGGCCAGCGTTGAGAATACACGGACCCCTGTCGAGGTCCCGCCATTGGCTGCGGCTGATGGCACACCGATTGAATTGCGCCGCGCGATTACCGTTGACTGGGTTGGCCCGGTCGAACCGCTGGCTGAACAATTAGCCGACCGCGCCTCTTACCGTTTCCAATTGAGCGGCCAGAAACCATCCGTCCCGATGGTGGTGGTGTTACGTGTCCGCAACGAACCGCTGATCGACGTATTGCGTGACCTTGGCCTGCAACTGAATAACCGCGCAACCTTACGCGTCGATCCATCGACCCAGACGATTGAAATCGTCTATGGCCCGAACACCCCCGCCCCGTTCAGCCAGAGCAATGACACGATGGACAGCATGATCACATCCCTGGTTTCACCAGGTGCCGCCGTCCCGGTTGAAGATATTTCCGCTGAAGATCTCGCGACACCAACATTCGAGGAGGCAGATCAAAATGACAATCCGCTCGCCTCTCCGTTCTAATCTGCTGAAAGGTTGCGCCCTCTGCTGCTTGTTGCTGCTTGGCCAATCGCTTCCTGTTCTCGCTTCTCCGAGTGCATTGCCTGTTGAAGAAAATGTCACGCGTCAGGCTGATCCTGATGATTTGAGCATTCTGCAGGAACGTCAGAAAACCAGCGGCGAAGATGGTCGTTCCAAGAAAAAACAAACCGCTTTCGAACAGGAAGAAGAAGTCGCTCTGCGGATCCGTCAGGATTCCATGAAAGAAGCGGCCCGTTCCTATGGCGCACGCGGTGGTCTGGCCTGGCGCACGCACCAGATCATGGTGCAGCTGGATGAAAACGGTCCCGCTCTCGATAAGACATTCAA
>DASWYT010000110.1:0-6698 GCA_036404835.1 Alphaproteobacteria bacterium
GGATTGACCACGGCAATGGCGTCCGGCAACTGGACTTCACCCTGATGGTGATCCAGCACGACAACGTCCAAGCCATTCTGCATGGCATGGGACAGCGGTTCAAAAGCTGTAATGCCGCAATCGAGACAGATCATCAGCGTATGCTTGTAGGCAATCAATTGATCGACAGCGTTTTTATTCGGGCCGTAACCTTCGAGCAGGCGGTCCGGCAGATAGCGTGTGGCATCGATGCCCAGTTCATGCAGGTAACGCCACATCAGCGATGTGCTGGTAATCCCATCAACGTCATAGTCACCGAACAACACGATCTTTTCATGATGCTCGATGGCCTGGATGATACGGGCCACCGCTTTGTCCATATCGCGCAGATGGAACGGGTCGGGCAGGAAGTCGCGCAAACGCGGTTGCAGGAATTTTTCAACATCATCCAGACCGACACCGCGGCTGACCAGAATGGTTGCGGTGAGAGGGGACAGGTTGTGACGTTGCTGCATGGCGGCGGTCAGGCGCGCATCCGGTTCTGACCAGCGCCATTTCTTACCGCGCACGGACCGGTCGATGAGGGTTGTCTCATCCCATAACGATGCAGTTGTGGCTGCGGTCGTTGTGTGTGCGGTCATAGCGGGGAAAACCAGGTTGCTTATTCGACGATAATATCGACGCGGCGGGCAGCTTTTTCAGACGGCGCCATTTTCGCATCCGTATCGCCGACAGCCACTGGCTTGATCTGCTTTGGATTCACACCATGCTTCGCCAGTTCTTTCATCACGGCGCTGGCACGGGTGGCTGAGATTTTCAGATTGGCTTCCTTGGCGGCAATGACGGATTGTGTCTCGGCGCGTTTCGATGCATGGCCGATGACTTTAACCGTACGGCCATCCTGTGCGGCGCTGACGATCTGGGCGAGGGTTCTCTTATCCTGCGATGATAAATGAGCGGAACCATGCTTGAAGTAAATGGTTGGTGAACCGGATGCGGCGAAACCAGCCGCCATCGGCTCCTGCAACATGCCGAACGGCGGGCGGTTAGGAGAGCGGGATGGTTTGTTACCACCCATCGTACCACCGAGTGCGCTCATATCTACTGTGATGTTATCGCTGTTGAGATCAACAGTTGGATTGGACGCTTCGTTTGCGCGCTGGCGATATTGCACACTGCTGCGGCCATACACGTAATCCTGAATGGTGCCTTGTTGCGGGATCGGGCTGACGCCGCGATTCACCTGAACGTTCGGGCCCGTATAAACCGGCAATGGGTTATTGTCGGATGTACGGTTCGGATTGATGATCGATGGCGTGCTGCCGGCGGTGGCCATGTTATTGATGCCGGTATGGGAAATCGGCGGCAGATTCGTTTGTGCGATCAGCGGGTCTTTTGAATCCTGCGCATTGCTCGCCAGCAAGGATGTCGATGTGACAGCCGGTTTGATGCCGCTGGTGGTAATGCCGCTCAGGCTGGCTTCTGTCAGTTCACCTTTGTCGATTTGCGCCTGGGTATAAGCGGCCTGGCGGTCAGCGGCCAGCTTGGTTTGCAGATCCTGCATTTCCTGGCGGGCCTGGGAGACATCCGGAGATGTCGGGATATTGCCTAAATTCGGCTTGGTGGACATATTTTCGGACGCATCGGCCGGGGCATCGTCACGCCAGAATGCATAACGATCCGGTGTCGAACTGCAGGCGGCCAGCATGATGGAAGAGGATGCGATCAGGCCGAGTGATAAAATGCGCATTTTGCTAAATCCTGTTATAAATTTATATCGCCGCTATCCTATCACCGTCCGGGGCGTCCGCAAAGGGCTTAAATAGGCCTCTTAAGGTTGAAGTTAACGGGTCTGCGGGCTATAAAAAACGCATGGCAAAAGCATCCTCCTCTCCGGTTGAACCGGAAAATACCTCATCTTTTGACGCATGGCAGGACATCGCCCCGCAATTGTGGGAGAAACAGCAGGCACTGGCCCAGCTTGTTTCCGAACAGATGAACCACTGGCAGATCAGCAGCGCGCCACAGGAAACGCTGGACCCTTTGCGCGTCCAGCCGGTCTGGCAACAGATGATGGTGCAATTCTGGGCGCAGCCGGATAAATTATTTAACGCGCAGATGGAATTCTGGCAGCGTTACCAGGATATCGTTCAGGACAAGCCGCAGGCCGATGCGCCGTTCGATAAGCGTTTCAAAGACCCGCGCTGGCAGAAACACCCACTCTTTTCGCATATGCGCCGTACTTATCAATTGCTGACAACATGGTGGCAGGACCGTGTCGGCGATATCGAAGGCATTGATGAAAAAACGCGCCTGAAAATGAAGTTCGCCCTGCGCCAGGTGACGGATGCGATGTCGCCGAGCAATATGTGGTGGAGCAATCCCGAAGTGCTGGAAACGACGTTGCAACAGCGCGGCAAGAATTTGCTCAACGGCCTGGAGCATTTGCTGGAAGACATGCAAAAAGGCAGGGATGAACGCGGGGCGTTGAAACCGCGTATCACCATGACCAAACAGAATATCTTCAAGGTCGGCGAGAATCTGGCGACAACGCCGGGTGAGGTGATCTTTGAAAATGAATTGATGCAGCTGATTCAATACACACCGCAGACGGCGAAAGTCTATCAGACGCCGTTGCTGATCGTGCCACCCTGGATCAATAAATATTATATTCTCGATCTGCAGGCCGAGAATTCTTTTGTGCGCTGGGCGGTGGAACAGGGGCATACGGTCTTTATCATCTCCTGGGCATCCGCCACGAAGAAACACAAGGATATCGGTTTTTCCGATTATCTCGATAAGGGTTTATGGGCCGCACTGGATGCCGTCAAACGTGCGACGGGTGAACGCGATGCCAATGTGATCGGCTATTGCATCGGCGGGACATTATTGACGATGGGCCTGGCGGAAAAAGCGGCAAAGCATGAAAAGCCGCCGGTGAAATCCGCGACCTTCTTTACCACCCTGATAGATTTCGCTGATGCCGGTGAGTTATGTTTGTTCACGGACGAACCGCAAATTGCGCAGATCGAAAGCCTGATGGCGAAGAATGGTTATCTCGAAGCATGGCATATGCACACGACCTTCAATTTGTTGCGCGCGAATGACATGATCTGGTCGTTCGTGGTGAATAATTACCTGCTGGGCAAGGAGCCATTCCCGTTCGATTTGCTGCACTGGAACAGCGATTCCACCAACATCCCGGCGAAAGCACATAGTTTTTACCTGCGCGAAATGTACCTGCACAACAAACTGGTTAAACCGAAAGCGATGCAGATCAACGGGCGCGATCTGGATGTTACCAAAATCGAAACACCGGCCTATTTCATCTCAACACGCGAAGATCATATCGCACCATGGGAAGCAACCTATCGCGGGGCGCAACTCTTCAGTGGCGATGTCACCTTTACCCTGGCCGGGTCAGGTCATATTGCCGGCGTGGTTAATCCGCCGGTCAAAAACAAATATGGTTACTGGACCCATGACGGCCTGCCGCGCGATCCGGAACACTGGCTGGCCAAAGCCTCCGAACAGCCCGGTTCTTGGTGGCCGCATTGGGAACAATGGTTACGGACGTATGCCGGCCGGAAAATCGACGCCAAAACCCGTAAACCGGGGGGCAGGGGTCTGAAAACGATTGAGCCCGCACCGGGACGCTATGTGAAGGTCAAGGCTTTGTAATAAAAATGTAAAATATTGTTAACACAGCCCTTGCTTTTTATTAAAATTCTTGTATAACTACCTGTATATGAATAGTTTTGTTAAATAGGTGAATCTCTCATGACAAACGAAGCCGCAACCATTACCCGTGCTGACATCGCCGAAGCCGTTTACGAGCAAGTCGGTCTGTCCCGCGTTGAAACCGCCACCCTGGTCGAACAGGTGCTGGACGCGTTGATCGATGCTCTGAAGCAGGGTGAAAACGTCAAAATTTCTTCTTTCGCCAGCTTTAACGTGCGTCAGAAAACACAGCGTATTGGTCGTAATCCAAAGACCGGCGAAGAAGTGCCGATTGAACCACGTAAGGTCATTTCCTTCCGCGCAAGCCATGTTTTGAAAAAAGCAGTCAGCAGCGCAAAGAAAAGCGACTAAAGTAACGCTGCTTCACAGCAGCAGGAGATAGACATGAACGCCGCACTGGCACAGTCTTATTCGTCCGATCAGACAGAGCGCCGCCCCCCTCATAAGGCGGAGGATGCCTACCGCACGATCAGTGAAGTGGCCGATGAATTGAATGTCGCTCAACACGTCCTGCGTTTTTGGGAAAGCAAGTTCAAACCGATCGAACCGATGAAGCGCGCCGGTGGCCGCCGTTACTATCGCCGTGAAGATGTCGATCTGCTCAAACGCATCCATTTCCTGCTTTACAGCCAGGGTTACACGATCAAGGGCGTGCAGAAATTGCTGGCCAAAGATCGTCATTTGTTACAGGCCGTGCCAGCCATGGCGCCGGTCGGTGCATCCGTATCCCTGGACAGTTTGTCACCGGGCCTGCGTCCGCCAGTGGCCCCGGCCAATCTCTATGATGCACCGGCGCAGCCGGACTCCCAGGATGATGGGGCCACTGAACAGCTCAGCCTGTTTAACGCCAGCGACCGCGTCATGATGATTGACGTCCTGCGTCGCTTAAAAGGCCTGCAATCCCTGTTGAACGATTAGGAAGCCTTCCTTAAAGGCTTGCCTGATGGTACGAAACCCACTATATTACGGCATCTTACGCTCACAAGGGTTTTCCTGATGCCGACTAAAAAAACTGCCGCACCGGCCAAGAATGACAAGGCTCCGAAGATCGTTTATGGCTCGGACGGCTTGCCGGTCCTGACACCTGGCTATGAGCCAAGCGATAGCGAAGAGTTCATGAACCCGCTGATGAAGGAATATTTCCGCCAGCGCCTGGTGAACTGGAAAAACGAAATTCTGCGTGAATCCAATGAAACCCTGCATTCGCTGCAGGAAGATGGCAACATGCAAAAGCCTGACCTGACAGATCGCGCGTCCGAAGAAACCGACCGTGCCATCGAATTCCGCACCCGCGACCGTGAACGCAAATTGCTCAGCAAAATCGACGAGGCTATCGGCCGCATCGAAGACGGTTCCTATGGCTATTGCGAAGAGACGGGCGACCCGATTCCGGTGAAACGCCTGATCGCCTATCCAAAAGCCACGATGACCATCGAGGCCCAGGAACTTCACGAACGCCGCGAACGCACCCAGCGCGATACGTACGAGTAAAATCTATTTAAGTAATAAAATTACAAGATTGTGACATATTTTGTTACAATTCGTATTTTGACGTCCGGATTCATTTGCGATTACATAGTCTCCATGTTTAACCCCCTTGGAGGAGACTAAAATGTCTGTACGTGAATTTTTTAATGATAACCCTACGGTAAAAGTTGCTAAGAACCTGATGCTTGCATCATTGTTTGCTTTCAGTGTCAGAGAAATGGGCAAATTGATTACAGGTGACAGACCGCCTGCATCAGAACAACAGGAAGTATGGAAGAAACAGCAAAAAGCGGCCGCCCTGAAGTTTTCCCTGGAGAATAGATAATATATACCAATTCAATAAAAAACCGGGCTTAGCCCGGTTTTTTTATGCCGCTTCGGTGGGGTCTTCTTCAACAGGATCTTCCAGCGGTGCCGCCATGCCGCGTCCGGCATGGATCAATGTCACCAGGCCACAGATACCAAACACCACAAAGCCAATGGTAATCGGGAACAGCGTGTTGTTATAAAGCTGGCCGATGATGGAGCCGATCACCATCGGGATAAGCGATGTCAGGGATGAGATGATAGCGGATGCAATACCGGCAATATGACCCATCGGTTCCATCGCCATCGCATTGATATTTCCCATCACTAAACCAAAAGCAAAAAAGACAGCCACGGCATAGAGCATGAACATCCATAAGGTGATGGAAACGAATAGCTGTAAGATCAGGAATATCATGGAGGCCACGATCAAGCCAGACAAAGCGATAAAGCAGATACGTTGCATACCGAGGCGTTTGACGATGGCCGAATTGACGAAGGATGAAACCGCCAGGACAATTGCCAGCATGCTGAAATAGAGGGTGAACATCTTGCCGGTGTTGAACAGGCCCTGGAAAATCTGCTGGCAGGAATTCAGGTAACCCATAAACCCGCCAAAGACAAAACACATGACCATGGTATAGCCCATGGTGATGCGGTTGGTGACGACTTCTTTGAAGCCGCGTACCAGATTGTGCCAGCTGAACGGGATGCGTCTTTCGACCGGTAATGTTTCTTCCAGACGGAACAGAATCCACAAACCGACCAGGACGGAATAAACGATATACATCAGGAAAATATAGCGCCATGACGTATAGAGCATGATGCCCTGGCCAACCGTTGGCGCAACGGCAGGCACCGCCATAAATACCATCATCACCAATGACATGACACGCGCCATATCGCGGCCGCTGAATTTATCACGCACGATGGAGACAGAGGCGATATAGGGTCCGGCAACGCCGATACCCTGCAACATGCGACCCGCCAGCATAACGGGCAGGGTTGCTGCGCAATAGCAGGTAATACTGCCCACCAGGAACAGGCCGATCCCGATAAACAGGATTTCCTTGCGGCCCCAGGCATCGGATAAAGGGCCTGATATAATTTCACCCATCGCCATGCCAAAGAAGATAAAGCTGATAATATATTGTGCATGGTTCGGATTGGTGATTTTCAGATCC
>DASWYT010000111.1:0-3586 GCA_036404835.1 Alphaproteobacteria bacterium
AAGTATTTTCCATTAGGTCTTTTGCAGCAAGAGGTTCACTGTGATCCAAAAAAACTGGTTGGATTTAATCAAGCCCGAGAAACTGGCTACCAAAACAGATAAATACCGCGATCCAAAGCGTTTTGGCACATTGGTTGCCGAGCCGCTGGAACGTGGTTTCGGTATTACGCTGGGCAACGCCCTGCGTCGCATTCTGTTGTCATCCCTGCAGGGTACAGCTGTTACAGCTGTTAAAATCCAGGGTGCGCTGCATGAATTCAGCACATTGCCTGGCGTTCGCGAAGATGTTGTCAACATCGTCCTGAACATCAAGCAGATCGCCATCAAAGGCCAGACCGACATGCCAAAAACCATGTCCCTGTCCGCGAAAGGCCCGATCGAAGTGACTGCTGGCATGATCAGCACACCGGGCGACATCGAAATCGTCAATCAGGACCTGGTGCTGTGCACTCTGGATCGTGGCGCTGAGCTGAAAATGGATTTCACCATCCAGTCCGGCAAAGGTTACCGTCCGGCTGCTCTGAACCGTCCGGAAGATGCGCCAATCGGCCTGATCCCGGTCGACAGCATTTTCTCACCAGTGCGCAAGGTTGCTTTCAATGTTGAAAACACCCGCGTTGGTCAGATTACTGACTACGACAAATTGACATTGGAAATCGAAACCAACGGTACATTGACACCGGAAGACAGCCTGGCTTATGCCGCGCGTATCCTCCAGGATCAACTGGCCGTGTTTATCAACTTCAAAGAGCCAGAGCAAAATGCCGGTGCCGGTGTTGGCGAAGATCTGCCATTCAACCGTAACCTGCTGCGTAAGGTTGATGAGTTGGAACTGTCCGTGCGTTCCGCGAACTGCCTGAAAAACGACAACATCATCTATATCGGCGATCTGGTTCAGAAGTCCGAGAACGACATGCTGCGTACACCAAACTTCGGCCGCAAATCCCTGAACGAAATCAAGGAAATGCTGGCAGTGATGGGTCTGAGCTTCGGCATGACTATCCCGGCCTGGCCACCAGAAAACATTGAAGAACTCGCCCGCAAAATGGATGAGCAATTCTCTTAAAACTTAAAAGCGGTTGAGGGCGCAGGTTGCGCCCTCCGCCTTGTTAATGACCTGTCATGACAAAGCGATCTTTTATCCGCGGAGACAGATGTGAATGCCGCCACATCATGCCCGTAGCAACGCCGCCGCTGGTGGCACCTTAAGGAGAGACCAATGCGTCACAATAACGGACACCGTAAACTTAATCGTACTTCCAGCCACCGTATTGCTATGCTGGCGAACATGATGGCCGCTCTGATCAAACACGAGCAGATCGTCACCACCTTGCCAAAAGCCAAAGAATTGAAGCGTATCATTGAAAAAGTGATCACGCTGGGTAAAAAAGGCAGCCTGACCAACCGTCGCCAGGCGATTGCCATGGTGCGCGACGAGACACAAGTCAAGAAACTGTTCGATGTTCTCGCCACACGTTACAAAGACCGTCAGGGTGGCTATAGCCGCGTCCTGAAAGCCGGCTATCGTTATGGCGATGCCGCTCCAATGGCTTTGATCGAACTGGTTGATCGCGATGTTTCTGCCAAAGGCAAAGACAGCGGCCCGGTCTTTGAAGAAGATGAAGCCGAAGCGGCCTAATTTTCTGCACTGGAAGATTTCAGAAAGCCACCTGAAAAGGTGGCTTTTTTATTGTGGCGGAGAGGCGTTTTAGAGTAATATAAGACACATATCTTCCATTCATTCTTATTTTTCCAGGTTTGTCCTGGGATGCGTCATGGCTAAAAAAACCGCTCACATAGGCCCCACTTTATTTGCCGCCAGTAACAGCAATGCGACACCGCAATTGCTGACGGAATTATTGCGTCCGCAAACATTGGATGAGGTGATCGGCCAGACGCATCTGGTCGGGCCAAAAGGCGCCTTGCGTCGCCTGATCGACCAGCATCATCTGCCGTCATTGATTTTCTGGGGCCCGCCAGGCAGCGGTAAGACGACGCTGGCACGTTTGTTGGCAAAAAGCTTCCCGGAGTATCATTGGGTTGAATTATCCGCTGTGCTGGCCGGTGTCGCCGATTTGCGCCGCATCTTTGCCGAGAGTGCCGATCGTCTGGAGCAGGGACAAAAAACCATCCTGTTTATCGACGAAATTCACCGCTTCAACCGCGCGCAACAGGATGCACTCCTGCCGGTGGTGGAAAATGGCACGCTGACCTTGCTGGGTGCGACAACCGAAAACCCATCCTTCAGTCTCAATGGGGCGTTGCTGTCTCGTGCGAATGTCCTGGTGCTGCAACGTCATGATGCGTCCGCATTGGAAAAACTGATTGAACGTGCCGAGACGGAACAGGGCAAGACATTGCCGGTGGATGAACAGGCGCGTGCGACATTGATTGCCCTGGCCGATGGCGATGCGCGTTATTTGCTGCGCATGGTCGAGACGTTGTGGGCGGTGGAGAGCGACGAGATCATCACCGGCGCCGAATTGCTGGAAATCCTCAATCAGCGCGCACCGCTTTATGATTCCAACGAAGAAGCGCATTACAATCTGATCAGCGCCTTGCACAAAGCTGTGCGTGGTTCGGATGTCGATGCCGCCCTTTATTGGCTGGCGCGGATGTTATCGGGCGGGGAAGATCCTGATTTTATCGCGCGTCGTGTGTTGCGCATGGCATCCGAAGATATCGGCCTGGCCGATCCGCATGCGCTGACACAGGCCATGGCCGCCTGGCAATCTTATGAGCGTCTCGGTTCACCGGAAGGTGAATTGATGCTGGCGCAGGCTGTTGTCTATATGGCGACCGCCCCGAAATCAAACGCGGTCTATACAGCGTTTAAGGCCGCGCAGCGTGCGGCAATGGAATATGGTTCCCTGGTGCCACCGCCTTATGCGATGAATGCGCCGACGAAACTGATGAAGAAAGTCGGATATGGCCAGGGCTATATCTATGATCACGACACGCCGGAAGGTTTTTCCGGCCTGAATTATTTCCCGCCTGACATGGAACGTCAGGCATTCTACCAGCCGGTCGCGCGCGGTTTCGAACGCGATATCCAGAAACGGCTGGACTATTTCCAACGCTTAAGAGATGAAAAAAATGACTGAGACTGTAAAACGCGACGCTTTAAATGTGCCGGAATCGGCTGATGGCCAACGCCTCGACCGCTGGCTGAAAAAAGCCCTGCCGGATATCCCGTATGTCCTGCTGCAAAAAGCCATGCGCAAAGGCGAGATCCGCCTCGATGGCAAGCGCGTCAAAGGCGACGAAAAAATCGCTGCTGGCCAAGCTGTGCGCGTGCCGCCTTTCTCCCATGTCCAACCGACCACCGGTGACGATAAATACGAGAAGCCATTGACGGAAACCGAAATGCGCCAGGCAAAAGCCATGAGAATTTACGACGATGCCGATATCATCGTGCTGGATAAGCCTGCCGGTCTGGCTACACAGGGTGGCAGCAAGACGCTGGAACATCTGGATCGTATGATCGGTGCTTTTGCCAAGGATAAAAACGACAAGCCGAAATTGGTGCATCGTCTCGATAAAGATACAAGCGGTGTCATCGTCGTTGCCCGCAACCGTGCGGCGG
>DASWYT010000112.1:0-4925 GCA_036404835.1 Alphaproteobacteria bacterium
GCGGCGTTCCAGCATCGACCGTGTCGCCGAGTGGCGCATCCGGTCGATCTGTTCGTTGATGGCCGAGGTTTTCTCGATAAACGTATCCGTACGCGCCACATAGGCTTCGGGCTGGTAATAATCATAATAGGATACGAAATATTCCACCGCATTATTCGGGAAGAAGGATTTCATCTCGCCGTAAAGCTGTGCGGCCAGCGTCTTGTTATGCGCCATGATCAGGGCCGGTTTGTTCAGGCTCTGGATGACATGGGCCATGGTAAAGGTCTTGCCGGACCCCGTCACACCAAGCAGAACATGGTCCTTCTCACCGGCTTTGAGGCCCGTGACAAGCTGTTTGATCGCAGTCGGCTGGTCACCGGCTGGTTCATAGTCGGATTGCAAATCGAAAAGAGATGAAGTCATCCCAACAAGATAGCGGAATTTTGCCAAAATGAAAGGACTTATATGACAATTTCAAAAAAGTTGAAAGACAATTGATTTTTCCCTGTCATTGGCTCAAGCTTAATCTATATGAAGTCACGAAAGATGATCTGAGTGTACATGATGTCTGGTTTAGCCCGCTTTTTCCTTCCGCTTCTCCTTCTCTTTTTTGCTGCCGATGCCTCTGCCCAGATGCAGCTGGCGGCGGGCGCACCAAAAGTCGAAGCGCAACTGATCACCGAAGATGAATCCGTCCAGCCGGGCCGCCCGTTCTGGGTTGCCCTGAAGATGAATATTGTCCCCGACTGGCACGTCTATTGGCGTAATCCTGGCGATAGCGGCATGGCGACCCATATTGCCTGGAACCTGCCCGCCGGTGTCGAGGTCGGCCCGATTGTCTGGCCGACACCGCAACGCATTGAAATCGCGCCTTTGGTGAATTACGGCTTTAGCGACCAGGTCCTGCTGCTGACGCAAATCACCCCGCCGGACGATCTGACCGACAGCACATTGCAATTACGCGCCAAAGCCGACTGGCTGGTCTGCCACGAAGTCTGTATCCCGGAAAGCGCCACTCTGGAACTGGATCTGCCGGTGACGATGGATGTGCCTCTCAAAGGTGCCTGGAGCAGTGCCTTCACCGCCACCCGCAAGAAAGTGCCACAAGAGTTCAAAGGCAATGTCGTCGTTGCCAAGAAAAGCGACCAGGATTTCACCGTCACCCTGCGTGACCTGCCTCTCTCTTCCGTGGAAACACCTGTGGAAGCCTATTTCTTCAGCGGCGATGGTTCCTTGGTCACGCATAAAATGAATCATGAATTTATCCAGTCCGGCCGTGATTTCACCATCACCGTGCCGTACAACACGACGACCGTTGATCATCCGGATCATATTGAAGGCGATGTCTGGGTACGCACGACACAGAATGACTATAGCTTCGCCATCGACACGCAATTCGCCGTACCACCGGCGCCGCCACAACAGGCCGTAACGAAAGCCCCTGCTCCCGCGGTCGGGATCGGCCTGTTCAAATCCTTCCTGCTGGCCTTTATCGGCGGTATCCTGTTGAACCTGATGCCATGTGTCTTCCCGGTCCTGTCGATCAAAGCGCTGGGCCTGGTGCAAAAAGCCCAACATGGCGACCGCAGGGGAATCATTGTCGGCGGCCTGGTCTATACGGCCGGTGTGCTGATCAGCTTTGCCCTTCTGGGGGCGTTGCTGCTGGTCGTCAAAACGGGCGGGCATAATGTCGATTGGGGCATGCAGCTGCAATCACCGCTCTTTGTCACCTTGATGAGCCTGGTGCTGTTCCTGATCGGTTACACGCTGATCGGTGCCATCACCTTTGGTGGCAATATGATGGGCATCGGCCAAAGCCTGACGCATAAAGCCGGTCATGCCGGGACGTTCTTCACCGGTGCGCTGGCGGTTGTGGTCGCCACACCCTGCACAGCTCCTTTCATGGGCGGCGCGCTCTTCTATGGCTTCACCCAGCCCTGGTATATCGCGATCAGCGTGTTGCTGGCGCTTGGTTTCGGCCTGGCCCTGCCTTATCTGCTGATCTGTTTCTTCCCGGGCGCGTTGCGCTTCCTGCCGAAGCCGGGCATCTGGATGGAACATTTCAAACAATTCCTCGCCTTCCCGATGTTCGCCGCCGCAATCTGGCTGATCTGGGTACTGGGCCAGCAAGTCGGTGCGGATGGTGTCCTGCGCGCGCTCAGCGCCATGTTGATCGTCGCTTTTGCTCTCTGGGTCTGGCGCAGCATCCAGCGCGACACGCACCAGAATGCCTGGCATTATTGCAAAGCCTTTATCGTCGCCATGTGCATCCTGTATGTTGTCTCGTTGATGTACGATCAAAGCCAGTTACTGACGCAGGCGGCTATCACGACGACAGCGGAAGATAAAGCGCAGTTCGAACCTTTTACACCGGCACGCCTGGCACAATTGCGCACCGAAAACAAACCGGTCTTCGTCAATATGACCGCCGCCTGGTGCATCACCTGCCTGGTCAATGAACGTACAGCACTCAGCACGCCAGAGGTAAAAAAATTCTTTGCCGATAAAAACATTGTTTATCTCAAAGGCGACTGGACAAACCGCGATCCGGCCATATCTGCCTTCCTGCAGGAGCATGGGCGCAATGGCGTTCCTCTTTATGCATTCTATGCACCGGGACAGGAGGCAAAAATTCTCCCACAGATTTTATCGGCCAAACAGATTATCACTGATTTGACCGTTAAGCCGAGCCCCATACAAACACCTTAATCTCTCATACCAAAGGATAGACGATGATCACTCTTCGTAAGACCGCGCTGGCACTCGCTTTGATCGGCGGTTTGCTGGGCTTTCAATCCGCCGCACACGCCCAGGTGACTGTTGGCAAACCGGCTCCCGATTACAGCTTCACCGACATCAAAGGCCTGTCCCACAGCATCAGCGGTTATAAAGGCAAGATCATCGTGCTGGAATGGACCAATCCGGGCTGCCCGTTCGTGAAGAAATATTACAGCCAGGGTGACATGCAGAAATTGCAGGCCCTCTATACCAAAGATCCTGGCATTGTCTGGATTGCCATCAACTCCAGCGCCGCAGGCAAAGAAGGCTATGCCGCCAGCGATGCGGATGCACAGAAATGGGCCACCGAAAGCAAATTTGTCGGCACTGCTTACGTCCGTGATCCGGAAGGCAAATTCGGCCGTCTCTATGGCGCGAAAACCACACCGCACATGTTCGTGATCGATAAAGACGGCAATGTCGCTTACCAGGGCGCTATCGACAACCTGGCCACACCTGATCCGGCCGATATCCCTAAAGCGGAAAACTATGTAGCAAAAGCGATCTTTGCGGTTCGCGCCGGCCAGAAACCTCTCACGATCAACACCCCGCCTTATGGCTGCGGCGTGAAATATGCTGATCCGGCTCCTGCCGCCACAGCGGAACCGTTCGAGGCTACAGCACCCGCCGCACCAACGGTTCCTGCGCCGAAGCAGTAAGCTTATCGCACCTAAAACAAAAACCCCGCCATTGGCGGGGTTTTTCGTATCAGAATGATGATGAATGATCAGGTTGTTTTCTTGGCGTCCAGCTTTTTCGCGCCATCTTTGGCATCATCTTTCTTAGTGCCTTTCGGCTGCCACAGGCGCTGTGGCTGCATTTGTCTGACGGCCTTCATGCGCTCTTCCGGTGACAATTCACGCAGCATGTTCATGGTCAGCAATTGCAGATGTTTCTGCAGGTAATTCATGCGGATACGCAACAGGGCAAACTGACGCTGGATGGCGTCTTCGTTGAATTTCTCGGCCATCATCAGATTGGCCAGATTCTGGCGTTCCAGGCGGATGGCTTCCAGGTCGCCCTGGATATCCTGGACGTTCCGTTCCAGTGTCTTTTGCAGCTTCTCGCGCTTTTTCTCCGGCGCATATTGCACCAGCCGTTCGATCTGGGACTGGGTCAGGCGGCCCATCATCATGCGCTGGCGTGTGTGATGCCCGATAGCTTGCGACACCAGGAACGCATTGAGCGCCAGGGACACAATCAGGACAACGGAAAGAAGTTTATTCTTCTGGATAAATTCGCGCATAAGGGCTTGCTCTTGACTGTTATTGGGCGATGACGCCGAATGCCGTCGTCATCGTGGCGGTCTGCCAGATCCGGTCGACATTGGTGTTCTCTGTATAACCATTACCAAAACCAAGGGCTGCCATCAATAACAGCACCGCGACGCTGCGGCGCCAGAAGACGACAGCATAGTTCTGGAGACGGACTTGTGGTGGCAATGGCATCGCCATCAGGCGGGCCATAAAGTCGGCGGACGCCCCGCCTGTCCCCACCAGGTTCAGGTCTTTATCCAGGCTTTGTGCAGGTTGCAGGATCTGCTGGCCGGCGGAGGTTGTGGCGAAACGGTCATAGAGATTGCGTTCCGTCAACGGCCAAGCCGCACGCTGGGCGCCATAGGCACCCGCACAGACCTGGAACCGGGTCCAGCCATCCGTACTGTGGGTGAATTCAGTTGGGGTGTTCATAACAAATCTCCTTTCCGGGAGAGTAGTTTTTGTCTTAAAGCGGCACGGCCGCGTGTGAGCAGGGATTCCAGCGCACTCTCGGAAATGCCGAGGACACTGGCGGCTTCCCGTTGCGAGAAACCTTCATAATGGCTGAGAACCAACGCCTGGCGCTGGCGCTCAGGTAATTCTTTCAGCGCCGCATTGACGACATCGGCACGTTGCTTGTTCGCCAGATCCTGTTCGCTGTCGGCGCGTTTATCGACCAGTTGCTCGGCGATATTCTCGTCATCGATCTCGACCATCGGACGGCGGCGCAGGCGCATCTGGTCGATAATCTGATTATGCAGGATGCGATAGAACCATGTGGTGAATTTCGCATCCGGACGCCAGCGCGGGGCTTCGGTCCAGACTTTCATAAAGGCCTGCTGCACCTGGTCTTCGGCCATCGCCTGATCGGACAAATGACGCTGGCAATAACGGATCGCCTTGTCGGCA
>DASWYT010000113.1:0-6228 GCA_036404835.1 Alphaproteobacteria bacterium
TAAAACCTTTCAAACGGGCCTCTGATTATAGCGTTTTTTGCCTCAGTGGCAACGACAGGGGTCGTTTCTGTTGACTCAGGTTATGAAAATCAATAAAGTGCTTTATTATTAATAAACAGGAGGAAAATACCATGACCAGAGCATCTGCATTCCGACAATTTAATGCCCATAAAACAGAAATCTGCCCGGAACCAGCGGCGGAGCCAAAAAATTATTCAGCGATCAAACATCTGGAAATAGCGCAGACACTGCTTTCCAGAGGCGCACTCGAAGTCCATGGCCGGACACCTGACATGCATGTCGCTCACGCTGTCACCATGATGAACACAGAAAATTACAAAGAAACGAAACCTAAGAAATATCAAAAAGCGTCCAATATATTATTAGACATTGCTACTAAAAATCCTGAAGCCGTCGAACTGCGGGAACAAATTTGTGACTTCCTTGTTCCTCAAACAAAAGAACAAGATATGACATCCCGCATGGCGATGGCCCGCATCACACTCTTCATTAATGAAAAAGCATTAATCGCACGTGCAGCGATAAAGGATCGTTACAAAAAAGAAAAAGAACATATGGATAAAAAACAAGAAAAACTGAAAAAGAAATTCGGCAAACCGGTCATATACATATATCCTCCTATGCTGTGGTAAAATAGAAGCATAAGAGAATTGACAGATTTTGAAATCAACCTATTATGTAACCAAACAAGGGAGGGATTATGGATCCAAGTGCGGTCGCTCACGCTGCCGCCCGGTTTGTTCAGGGCGAGATGACAGATATCAAGGATTTTCTCTTTGGTACATTACAACCACAAACCTATATGCCGACCTATTATGACGCGGCGGATCATCTCAAAAAATCGATCAATATTCTCAAAATCCATTATCCCACCCAGCATAATGCCAATTATGATGTCAGAACGAATGCGCTTTATACGATAACGCTTCAGGACATGCTTAAAATCGCAACATTAGATGATGGATTTGCAGAAACGATTTTCGATTTTCTGTCACCGGAGAGCAAAACGAATGAGCCGTTATTCCGCAAGGCTCGTTCCAAAGTGAATATCATTGCCAGCCGTAACGCCTATCGTGCGCAACTGAAAATCAACCGTTCTTATGAGAACACGCGCAAGGCTTTGGGTTTAGATCTCTAATTTTTTAAGGCCGTCAGACACTCATCCTGATCAGGCTGGCAATCGTGATCCAGCCAGTATTGCCGGACTTTGTGCAAGGCCGCGCCCAGTTCCGGCCCGGCTTTATAGCCCCGCTCCATCAGATCGTTTGCGGTGACAGGCAGATGCATCTTCTGGCTTTGACGGGTTGTATAAAGCTTTGTGCGCAATTGATCGGCATCCAGATGATCGGTCACGGCACACAGTAAATATGCATCTGCCAGCACATCCGGTTCAAACTGATACAGCGCTGCATTCGGTCTTTCCAGCCAGTAATCCGGCTTTTCGCCAAAGAGATTCAGCACGGATAAATGATCCGTCTCATGACCGCTGAGCAGGAAACGCTCGCTTAAATCCTGCCAGTTCACCGACCAGTTGCCGCGATGAATATCCTGTAAATGCAGAGCCGCCAGATGACGCAGGCTTTTTGAAGCTTGTTCCTGTGCGCAGGCCGGAACCGCCGCAGCCGTTTCATAGTCCAGCAATTTTTCCAGATGCCGCAAATGGAAGACATCCGGATTGAAGATATAAGGCGTGATATGCGCGGCCTGCATCTGGCGCAGGGCTTCCGCCACGCGCGGCAGGCTCAATGTTTTTTTCAGCTCCGCCCACACACGTTGTTTCGACAGATTGGCGATCCCTTCGGCATTCTCCTGAACCGCCGCCAATGTGGCTTTATCGATATCGCTCTTGCCGAAACGCGCCCAGAAACGGAACAGCCGCAGGATGCGTAAATAATCTTCCCGGATGCGTGTCGCGGCATCACCGATAAAACGGATATGGCCCTGCTGCAAATCCTCAACACCACCGACATGATCCTCGACCTGGCCATCCATAGTGCAGAACAAGCCATTGATGGTGAAATCGCGACGCTGTGCATCCTCTTCCCAGGATGTGCCATAGACGACTTCGGCCCAGCGTCCATCCGTCTTGATATCACGGCGCAGCGTGGTGATCTCATAGGGTTTTTTGTGGATGATCGCGGTGATCGTGCCGTATTTCAGGCCCGTGGCCTTGACGGTGATCCCTGCTTCCGACAGCCATTTCAAGCCGTCTTCCGGTTCCGCATCCACCGCCAGATCGATATCACCGATAGGAATACCGGCCAGAATATCGCGGACACAGCCCCCGACAAATTTGACGGTGCGTCCGCGAGCCTGATACACGGCGTGAATCGCCTGGGCTCCCTTATCTTGCAGCAATACGTCAAGTGACGGTAAGTCATTCATCGAAAATAGAATTAGCAGCCTTTACCGTGTTTGTCATTACATCTATTATACTTTATGGCCAAACGATCAACCACCCAGTATGTCTGCCAGCAATGCGGCGCTACCCACTCCAAATGGAGCGGGCAATGCAATGCGTGCATGGCCTGGAACACTTTGGTCGAGGAAACCATCAGCGCCGGCCCACCAAAGGGCCTGGGCAATGCCACCAGCAAGAACCGCATTCATTTCGTCGCCCTGAAAGGCGAAGAGAAACAATTACCACGCCGCATGAGCCGCATGGAAGAATTTGACCGCGTCTGCGGCGGCGGCCTGGTGCCGGGGTCTGCCACATTGATCGGCGGAGATCCGGGGATCGGGAAATCCACCCTGCTGTTACAGGTGCTGGCCCATCTGGCTGACAATCATCGTGTAGCCTATATCTCCGGCGAGGAAGCCATCGATCAGGTGCGTTTGCGCGCCACGCGTTTAGGCTTGCGTGATGCGAAAGTCGATCTGGCAGCCGCCACCAATGTCGGCGATATCATCGCCACACTGAAAAACGAGCGTGGCGAAAATGCGTATGACGTCGTCGTGATTGATTCCATCCAGACTATGTATCTCGATAATCTGGATTCCGCGCCGGGTACGGTTGCCCAGGTCCGGGCCAGTGCCGCGGAACTGATCCGCCTGGCGAAACAACAGGGTTTCTCATTATTGCTCGTCGGCCACGTCACCAAGGAAGGCACGATTGCCGGTCCGCGTGTGCTGGAACATATGGTCGATACGGTTCTCTATTTCGAAGGCGAACGCGGCCATGCGTTCCGTATCCTGCGCGGCGTCAAAAACCGTTTCGGTGCCACCGATGAAATCGGCGTATTCGAAATGACCGATAAAGGTTTGAGCGAAGTCAAAAACCCGTCCGCCCTGTTCCTGGCCGACCGTCAGCAACAAGTTTCCGGCAGTGTCGTCTTTGCCGGGATCGAAGGGACACGCCCCGTTCTCGTTGAAATTCAGGCTTTGGTCGCGCCCTCCGCCTATGGCACGCCGCGCCGTGCGGTGATCGGCTGGGATGCCGGACGTCTGGCGATGGTGATTGCCGTATTAGAAACACGCGCCGGTCTGCAACTGGGCGGCCGTGATATTTATCTGAATGTCGCCGGTGGTTTGCGCATCACGGAACCGGCTGCCGATCTGGCCGTGGCCGCCGCTTTGGTCAGTGCGCTGGACGATACACCTTTCCCATCCGATGCGGTTGTCTTTGGGGAATTAGCCCTATCTGGTGAAATCCGTCCGGTCAGCCAGTTGGAAAATCGTGTCAAGGAAGCCGGGAAGCTTGGTTTCGCCCAGGCCTTTATCCCGCCGCGCCGTGGCAAGAAAGAACAATCACTGGCTTTGCCGATCCAGGAATGTGATCATCTGCTGGCCTTGTTACGCCGCATCCGCCCTAAAAATAACAACCGGGTTGCCCAATCCGCATAAATAAGGTTTTCGTTTTTTCATGTCACCGTTTCTGTTCGATATTTGCATTGTCATCCTGGTGTTATTATCCGCCGGCCTGGGTTTCATGCGTGGTTTCTGCAATGAGATTTTCACCATCTTCGGCTGGATCGGTGCCGTTCTGGCCACCATCCTGCTAACCCCGGTCAGCCGCCCTTTCCTGCGCCAGCACATCGACAGCACCATCCTCGCCGATCTCGCGACGGCATCCGCTATTTTCATCATCACCATGGTGATCTTCAGCGTGATCAGCCATTACACCACCAAATCATTGCAGGACAGCAAACTGAACGCTGTCGACCGCTCGCTCGGTTTTGGCTTTGGTATTTTGCGCGCCATTATTTTACTGGGCTTGGCCTTTTTGCTCATTGCCTGGATCTGGTCGCCGGAAGATCGTCCGGACATGATCAAACAAGCCAAGACACGTCCGTTGCTGGAAATGACGGCCCATTGGGTGCAGGTCATGTTACCGGGTGATAATGCCGTGAAAATCAGTGAAGGTGATAAAGACACCGAACTGGACAAAGTCATGCGCGGCGATGAGAAAATAGATGCCGGAAAACCGGATGACGATACTGCAAAATCAGAACCGGATACCTCACCGGAGATAAAGACCGATCAGGAAGAGAAAAAACCGAATGTCTACTAAAAATATCCTGATCACCGGTGCCTCACGCGGGATCGGCAAAGCCCTGGCAACGAAGCTTGGCCAGCAAGGCGCACAGATTATCGCCCTGGCCCGCACGGTCGGCGGTCTTGAGGAAATGGATGATGCCATTCAGTCCGCCGGTGGTAAACCGGCCTTGCTGGTGCCGACTGATCTGAATGATATCAAATCCATTTCCATGCTGGGGACGCAATTGGCGAAACGGTTCGAACAGATTGATCATGTGATCGGCTGTGCCTCTTTGCTGACAAAACTCGGCCCGCTGATGCACAGCCCGCTGGTGCATTTACAACAGAGCCTGCAACTGAATGTGCTGGCCAATGGTGCGTTGCTGCAAAGCCTGCATCCGTTATTGGTCAAAGCGGAAAAACCGGAAGTCACGTTCCTGATCAACAAAATCGACCGCGATGCCAAGCCTTTCTGGGGGCATTACGCCACCAGCCAATCGGCCCTGCGTACCATGATGGAAATCTATGCCGCCGAGAATAAAGAGATCAAGGTGAATTTGCTGGAACCCCCGGCCACCGACACCTGGCTCTTCCGCGAAGCCTATCCAGGCTTTGTCGGCGAGATTAATACGCCGGAACAGACGGCGGATTGGTTTCTGGAAGCTATTAAATAATTACTTGACAGAATATAAAAGTAATCTTATTGTCCTTTTTCCATGAAAAGGGATTTATAATGTTACTTTCTTGCGATTTATTTTTTGAAAAAGATCATACAATACCATCTTATAAAAAAACGAGGGAAGATAGAGAGACTCTCGAAAAATATGAACATGCTAAAATAAGTATTGCCCGTTTGGAACAGCAAATGGCCCAGAATGAAAATAGACTGGCCTTTTTAGAAGTCTGCATTGCGGCCAAAAAACAAATACAAGGCCTCAACAGCAAGGATAGATATATACTGTGGCAGGACATCGTTAGTATGGCCTCCTTTTTCGATAATGATCGGGAATGGTTCTCTAAATTCAAGATCCGTTCTTTAAGTACGAGGAACTTCGAACAATTTCTGGAAAGAGACCAGATTACCAGCCTGTTTGAATCAGAAAAAACAAATGCGCAACACTATCCTTACTTTTTAGAAAATTCTCAAACGGATTTAGACCGCCTAAGCAAAAAACGTGAAATTATAATTCAAAAGCTAGACATCCCTGTTAAAATCAGAGGCAAGATGTATGACATCAACCAAGCATCAGTAAAAATGGATGGATTGCTGAATTTAGCTACTATTGATAGGCAATATACAAACCAGACTGCCGAGACAAAGCATTACTTACTGAATTCTCAACGTGCCTATATGCATGTTCTGGACGCTCCCGTCCTGGATGCTCATCAGATTATTATTCTCATGAAAAACATGGAAAACCCTCTCTATACAACAGGCCCCCGTTTTAAAGACACATCCATTTCTATCACGCTTGATGGCATCGAGCCTGCTAATCCTGCAGAAACAAAAAAAATGATCGCTGCGAAACAAAAATCCATCAGAAAATTAGAGACGGATAACGGCAACAATCATGTCTATATCTTACTCAACAAAGAATTACTGAGTGAAAGTCCTTTGATAAAACAAACCCTCCTGACATCTGCACTCATGGCGATTTATCAGGAAAATGAACATATTATAGCCCATTCTCGTCAGGACCATATTTTTAGAAAATATTATAAAACACACCA
>DASWYT010000114.1:0-3375 GCA_036404835.1 Alphaproteobacteria bacterium
TTCCGGTGTGACGAAACGGTCGACGGCGGCGTGTTTTGCCGTCGGTTGCAGATACTGGCCGATGGTCAGGAAATCGACATTGGCAGCGCGCATATCATCCATCACCTGACGGACTTCATCGCGTGTCTCGCCCAATCCGACCATGATGCCGGATTTGGTGAAGATGGTCGGATCGACTTCTTTCACACGCTGCAACAAACGCAAGGAGGCGAAGTAACGCGCACCCGGACGGATGGTCGGATACAGGCGCGGCACGGTTTCAAGGTTGTGGTTGAACACATCCGGACGGGCGCGGGCGACCGTATCAATCGATTCTTCCTTGCGGCGGAAATCCGGTGTCAGGATTTCAATCGTTGTCTTCGGTGCCATAGCGCGGATACGGTTGATGGTCTGCACAAAATGCGCCGCACCACCATCTTCGAGATCGTCACGATCGACGGATGTAATGACAACATGTTTCAAACCCAGTTCCATCACAGCGACGGCGACACGTTGCGGTTCGAATTTGTCCAGCGCATCCGGCTTGCCGGTTGCAATATTGCAGAATGCGCAAGCGCGTGTGCAGGTGCCGCCCATGATCATGAAGGTGGCATGGTTCTTTGACCAGCACTCGCCGATATTCGGACAGGCCGCCTCTTCGCACACGGTGGTCAGGCCCAGATTACGCATGATCTGGTGTGTGGCTTTATAACCTTCGGAGGTCGGTGCTTTCGCACGGATCCAGTCGGGTTTTTTACGTTGCACCGGATTGTCAGGCTTGTGCGCCTTGTCCGGGTGACGGAGCTGGATCAGCTCTTTTTTACGCGCCAAAGGATCGGCGTCCGGCGCTGGCGTCAGATGTAAGGGAAGTTCTGTCATGATGGATCGACTATAGCTTAAAACGGGCTGAAAATCACCCGCTTTGTGCCACCACTTGTGTTGCGCTGCACGGCTGACCGGGATGCTTACAAAATTTCGCGATATACGTCTAACGTCTTGATCTGCATATCAGTTTTGCTGAAATTGGCATGCACGAAGGCCATGGCTTTGGCGGCCATGATCTGGCGTTGCTGGAGCGTCAGGCTCAAAGCCTGCCCAATCGCCTGGGCCAGGTCCACGGCATCATCCGGATTCACCAGATAGCCGGTTTCGCCATCAATCACCGTTTCCGGTGTACCGCCGATGCGGCTGACGATAATCGGGCAACCGACAGCCTGTGCCTCGACAGACATACGGCCAAAGCTTTCCGGCACGATGCTTGGGACAACCGTCATTTGCGCCAGGCGCATACCCGCCGGCACGTCATCGAGATGCCCCACCAGGCGAATGCTTTCTTCCAGCTTGTGCTGGCGGATCAGATCCATCAATTCATTCTGATAAGCGATATTACCTGGCTCGGCGCCGCAGATCACGCAGAACCAGTCGCGGCGTTCCAGTTTCGACAGAGCCTCGATCAGGACATGATGGCCTTTGATACGGCTCAGACGGTTCGGCATCAGGATCAGCGATTTATCTTCCGGGATAGACCAGTCACGCGTCAGCTTGATCATACGCTCCGGGTGAATCATCTCGGGATTGAAACGGTCGAATGCCGTCCCCCGGTGGATGATCCGGATCAGGTTGGTTTCGACACCGTAATTATCCCAGATATGCTGGGCGATATAGTGCGATACCGCGATCACGCGTTTGCCTTTTGCCATCACGGAATTATAGCGTTTTTTCAGACGGCCGTTGAATTTATACGCCGCATGGAACGTCGTCATGAATGGGATATTTGTCGCTTTCGACGCCAGATACGCCGACCAGGCCGGAGCGCGTGAACGGGCGTGAATAATATCAACATCATTCTGCCGGATCAGATCGGCCAGGATTTTGCTGTTGCGCCAGATGCGCCACGGGTTCTTGCTTTTAACATTCAGCGTGATATGCGTCGCGTTGAAACGCGCCAGTTCACCGACCCAGCGGCCGCCGGCACTGACGACAATCGCCCGCCCGCCCGCTTTGGAAATGGCTTCGGCCACATCGATACAGGAACGTTCCGCTCCGCCCGTGTGCAGGGTTGGAATAATTTGGAGAATAGTCGCAGGCCGCCCTTTGCTGTTGACCAGGGCAGCAAAATCAACGACAGGCGGCGAATTGATAAAAAATGACACGGAGGGCGATCCTTTAAAGCTTTTGTGCCAGTAGTTTAAAGGCGTATGGCCCGCCCAGCAAGAGGCCTGAAGGGTATAAAAAAGCCCCCCCCATGAAGGGGGCTTTTTGAAGCTGTTTTACTGTTTATTGAGCAATAAACGTTTTCGCTGGGGAAAAGAAGGTTGCGTTATTTTCCTTGCGGTATTTTTGAACCAGCTTGTCAATCGAACCATCATTAGCCAGCTGCAGGATGGAAAGATCAAGCATGTTCTTTAATTCCATCTCGCCACGCTTGACGGATAAACATTCGCCGTAAAAACGGATTGGCGGAATGCCTGCCACCTGGCGCAACGTACCCGGATTGGTTTTCAGGAAATCATTGACCATGCTGGCATCCACAAAAGCAATATCGGCTTTTTTAGAAACGACCTGCAACAGGATTTCACTGCCGGATGCCATCTGGGATAACATGGCAGGCGTTGCTTTCGGTAATTTCTCTTTTAACAGATCGCTGCTGTAATCGCCATCAATAGCAGACACTTTGACATCCGCATGATTAGCTTTATTCAGATCACTATCAAAACGCTTGTCATCCGCACGCACATAGGCATACGCGACATTGTAAAATTCCGGTATAGTCAATGTTGCGCTTTTAATACGTCCCGGGCTTGGCCAGACCGTTGCACACATAACGTCAATCTTGCCCGTGTTTAATGACATTGCCACATCACCAACACCGACTTCCGCAACCCAGTCAATTTTCAAACCCAGATTTTTGCCGATCGCTTCCATGAGATCGTAATTGAGACCGGACAGTTTTTTCGTATTCGCATCTTTGGAAATATAAGTCGGCCACAGGAAATAACCGCAACGGATCGTGTTGGTCGCCAACACCCGGTCCATAACGGATTCATCGGCGGCATGCGCCTGTGGCAGACCGCTGATCAAAAAGCTCACCAAAACCGCCGCCCATAATCTGACCTTGTAATTCATCCTATCCCCCTGTTTTTATTGGTTAGACGGATAATAACAGCTAATTTCTTTACTTTATATATGTTTTTTTATATATAATATATAATTATAAGACTGATTTTAGGTATGAACCATGATTACAGCCGAACAGATCAAAGCCGCCAGGGCCCTGCTCAACTGGAAGCAATCCGACCTGGCCCGCGAGTCAGGTGTTTCCCTGCCCAGCATCAACAATATTGAACGCAATATCGGCTCACCCCGTCTTGATACATTACAATCCATCCAGACAGC
>DASWYT010000115.1:0-4183 GCA_036404835.1 Alphaproteobacteria bacterium
GCATCTTCAGCCTGGTCTTGTTTCGTGACAGTTGGCGCAGCCAGTGTCGCAACCGTGTTATCAGCATCAGCCAGGGCAGTCGCACCAGCTGGCAGTTTCAGGTCGGAAACCTTAACGGCATCACCGATATCCATAGCGCCCAAATCGAAATCGATGGACTCTGGAATTTTATCAGCGCGAACGCGAACGGAGAGATCGTGCAGAACGATGTTCAAAACACCACCCTTACGAACGCCCGGGCATTTATCCTGGTTCTGGAAGTGAACAGGCACTTCAACAGTAACGAAGGTTTTCTCGCCAACGCGCAGGAAATCGATATGTTCCGGATGATCCTTCACCGGGTGCATCTGAACGTCACGGGCCAGCACAGTGTGCTTTTGGCCATCGACGATAACATCGCAGAGGTGGGTGAAGAAATTGCCGGTGTGCAGCGCTTTGACCAGAGGAATAGTGTCCAGGGAAACCATTACAGGTGGTTTGTTGTCGCCGTAAATTACAGCAGGAATACGACCTTCTTTACGTGTGGCGCGAGCGTTCCCCTTACCTGCTCGTTCACGTGCAGTAGCCGCCAATTGGAAATGTTCAGTCATGTCATTCTCCGTTGACTATGGCCGGGCCTCCAGGGGTGCCGCGACCGGTTAATTCGTGTTTCAGGGCCTCGATGGCCCCTGTACACGCGCGCCACTATAAGAGAAAGATTAACTTTTGCAAGGGAATAAAGGTTAAAAAATACAGAAATCATACTCTTTTAGGCACTTTTTATGGGGTCAGGCCGGTTAACACATGGGGTTATTATTTAAAATAGGCCAAAATGAAAGATACATAAGGCCACCAGCCTGAAAAGGAGAGCAACATGGTCGATATCCTGAAAAACGAAAAAGACGTTTATAATGATCTGAACAAGCGCGAGCGGGAGCAGAATAAAGGCACCGGCTTCGACAGCAGCCAGGACTATATGCCTACCCGTGGCAAGCATAAAGCTAGCGATGATTACCCGCATGGTAATCTGGAGCATACGGCTGACGATCTGGAAGATTCAAAGATTGAGGACAGTATGCGTTCCCGTTCCAAAATGGATTCCGAACTTCTCGATAAAGAAAAGGACATCCAGGAAAAGACGACGCGCCGTGACAACCGGTAATTTTTGGATTATCAATTAAGATATTCATACACTTTAAGCGGGGATTATTCCCCGCTTTTTTTTATGGGATGGCTATATCCACCAGCAAGGCCGCATGATCTGAAAATGGCTGTTTGATGATTTTCAGCTTTGCTTTATCCAGCAGATATTCTGAACAAAGACACAGATCCAGTGCAATCGCACGGCGATGGAAAAAGAATGTGTGCTCATGCTCGTCATTGACCACGGCCAGGTCCGTACCGGATAAAAGCGGCTGTAATTCCCTGAAACCCTGGAAAATATTGAAATCCGCCAGGATCATCACCGGTCCTTCACACGCCCTGACCCATTCATTCATTTGCGAGAATTGCTTGATGCGGACAGAGGCCTGCAATGAGAAATGCGCAAAGAATAAGGTGATGTTATCCGGCAAGGTCAGTTTATAAACCAGCTTTTTTCCGCCATGCTGCAAATATAAACGCTCGAACGGCACGATCTGTTTCGACACAAAACCGTTGCTTTTGCCGCTGTGAAACGGCATGGCTTTTAACGCCTTCCCCTCACCATACTTATTGAAGGCGTCCGACAATATATATTGATCGTCGATCATGTGCTGGAACTGGTTGAAACCGGCCGATGCGCGCGACCCCTGGTCGATCTCGACAAAACAGACAATATCCGGTTGCTCGCCGGCAATAATATCTTTCAATTGCGCCAGCACATCTTCCTGTACGGTGCGACCACAATAAAAATGGCGACTGACCCGGCAAATATGCTGCCACAATGTACCGTCAATCCCACGGGCATAACCGATATTGCTGAAGAGAATGCGTGTATTCATTACAGGAAATGTTTCACACTGCGACCGGCATAAGCCAGGAATTTATACCATATTGGCAAATTATGATAAAAAACCATATCGATTTTCTCGCATTCCTGTTCGTCCTCAGAAAATTGTACCTTAAGACGGTTAATCAAATCCGTATCGGTAATCATCAGATTAGCTTCGCGGTTACGAAACAAGCTGAGATAATCCAGGTTGCAACTGCCAATCGTTGCCCAGCTATCGTCAATGATCATATATTTGGCATGAAATACACGTGGCGTATAAGCCAGGATCTTGATGCCTTTCATCAATAGTGAGGGGAAAAACGATACTGACACACAATTTGCAAACGGCACATCCGTTTGTCTGCCCAACATGATCTTCACATCGACGCCACGTTTTACGGCGCGTTTCAATGCCCGGCGCAAACGAATGGGCGGCAGGAAATAAGGCGTCACCAGCTGAATGGATGTCTGGGCATTGTTGATCCGGCCCAGCAATTCCTGATAGATCGGATTACGTTTCAGGTGCGGTTTGGACACTGCGTACCGTAAATCCTGGCTTTTCTGTTGCAGCATATGTGGCACGGCCGGACCGGCAATCTTCAAATGCACATCACGCCATTGGGCCATATCATCTGCCAGGCAGGCACTGCCGACATACATGATCGCCTGATCAATCAAAATGGTTTTCACATGATTACGCGGGAACCATTTTGACGGTGTAAACAGATGGAACAAAAACAAATTATTGTAGAAACGGATGTTCGCACCAGCATCACGCAAAGAACGGATCATAGGAGTGCCATAAGCCTCACGGCTACCGACACGATCCAGCAGCATGTCAATTTTCACACCCGATTGCGCACGCTCGATTAAAATTTCTGTCAGGCGTTTGCCGATCTGATCATTCCTGAGAATATAATGGTCGATATGAATTGTCTGTCGGGCTGCCTTGCAATCATGCAGCAGGACATCCCAAAACAGCCCTGGCGTCCTGAATAACGCCACATGGGATTCATGAGCAGCATTGCCAGGGGGTTGTTGCCCTGTCTCCATCAACATAATATAGCCTGTCCTTCTTTATTCTTTGGCTATCATATAGGCCGATGACTAAGTCCTAAAAGGGTTGTGGGTTACACTGTAAATTTATGTTTACTCATTGAAATAAAATTACTTTATATTTTACATATAAATGGCATGGTTTTTGCTTTTACCTTCTCATGGCCATTTACCCCGAAATATCTTCGGCTTGCATGGCTGTTATGGAGAAGAAAATGACCCTTAAACTGATTATCCTAAGCTATCCGATATCATTGGTTATGGCTGTCCTGATTGCCAGTCTTTAACCATAAAATCCGGTCTTTGGCTGTTCCCTTACGCATATTTGATGCGACCCGGGCTGCATCGGATCGAATTTTTATCTCTGCTCCTGCAAAGTTAAGGAGCTAGAAGAAGTCCTGACTTCTTTGTCCTTTACACATAGATTAAGGAGGCTGTCATGGCTGACGGAAATATCCTGAACTATATCGGCAGTAACGTTGTCTTTCCGATCACCAAGGAAACGCTGAAAGCGGAAGCAGAAGCAAACGGTGCTGACGAGCAAATGCTGGATGCGATCGACAAGATCAGCAGCGACCATTTTCACAGCTACAGCGACGTATCGACGGAATTCAGCGCCGCTTAAAAGGCCATTTTCACTGTAGAATTTTTCGAACAGGCTCAAATCCCCTTGGATTTGAGCCTGTTTTTTGTCGAAATGACTGATTTTTATACAAAATTAACAGCTTATTAATCTGGTTTGAATGGCGATTTTATGCCGATTTTTGAAAAATAAGCTTATGGAACCACAGGAATTCATTGAGAAACCCGTTAACACCATAATACAATAACAATAGAGAATGGTGAGATTTGACCATGGCCTATCACAATATTACCCAGTATCTGAAGAATATCTCCTTCCCCGTGACCCGTGATGAAGTGTGGGATGAAGCACGCGAAAACTGCGCACATCAAAGCATTCTGGACACAATTGATAATATGCCGAACGGTGTATTCTCAACCTTGAATGAGTTGATGAATAATTATTACAGCGTCCCTGCTCCGTTCAGAGCGCGGTAACACGTCGTCTGGTTATCAATGCGATCACGGCGAGCATAAACAACGCACAGACAATCGTCGGCCCGGTCGGCAGATCATAAAGCGATGACAGGATCAATCCGCTGAGTAATCCACCAG
>DASWYT010000116.1:0-3282 GCA_036404835.1 Alphaproteobacteria bacterium
CGCCCGGCGCAAAGACCTCATAACTATCGATCAGACCCGTAATGACCTGATGATGCATATCCAGTGCAAAGAACAAGGTCGTTCCCAACATCACCATAAACGTACCGATGACGGTGCTGCTGGAGCTCATGGTCGGGCTGAAAATAAACGCGTTACTCATCGACATGGAGGTTGCAATCAGAAAGCCGGCAAAGGCCAATGTGCTCATCATGATCTGCACCAGCGCACCGATGAAAATCCCGATCAGCATTTCACGACCAATCAGGAACGCCAGACCGAAGACGGTCGGCGGTTGAGCCGGCAGGAAGGTGAACAGGACCGGCGTCAGCAATAATGAAAAACAGAGTGCGAATAACAGGCGGACTTGCGGTGTGACTGTGGCGTCACTAAAGCCCGGCAACGTCATGAACGCGGCACCGACCCGGCTGAAGATCAGCAGGAAGGCGTAGATTTGCGTCATGAGCAATGTTTCGAGCGTCATTGTGCATTAACGATCCGGTCGGCAATCATCAGGGTAAAATCACTGAGCATGGTGCCCATATAAGGCAGCAGAGCATAGAGTGAGATAAAGATCATAATGATCTTCGGCACAAAGGTCAGCGTTGCTTCCTGGATCTGGGTGACGGCCTGCAAAATGGAAACCGTCAAACCGATTACCAATGTAATGAGCATCAGCGGCAGGCTGATTTTAAACATCAGCAAAATGGCGTCGCGCCCAATTTCTAAAACTTCGGGTCCGTTCATGGCTTTACTTTGCCCGATTGGCTTGTTTAAGGCAAGCCGGCTTAGATCTGTGTTTGGGAAATACGCTGATAGGCTTCGACCAGCTTGTCACGGACCGACAGGAACATGTTCAGGCTCATCTCAGCATTGTTGACGGCCTGGATGACATCGGTCAGGTCGGCACGGCCCAGGACCGCATCGGCAGAGACTTTTTCACCGGTTTTCTGTGTGTCGATGACTTTTTCAGTCGCCTTGGTCAGCAGGTCGCCAAAGGATGGCTGGCCTGCGCCAACACTATTGCCCAGTGTTGCGGCCTTATTGACCGGATCCGTACCGCCTGCTCCCAAAGCACCGGCACCGGCGGCACGGTTATAAGCACTGAGTGCATTAAAACCTGGATTAATCGTTGTCATGGCGGCCTCCTTGTAAGGCGCTTAAAGGCGGTTATCAGCGTGAGCGCAACAGATCCATCGAACGCATCATCATGCTGCGGCTGATTTCGATTGATCCCAGACTCGCTTCATACGAGCGTTGGGACTCTCTCATATCCATTGTCTCAATCAGGCTATTAACATTTGGTAACTTTACGTAGCCTTTTTCGTCAGCAGCCGGATTTGTCGGGTCATATTTCAGGCGGAAATCGCTCTGATCCTGGCCGATTTGCTTGACATTGACCTTGTTGACGCCGCTTTGGCGGTCTAACTCATTGGCAAAGCTGATTGTTTTGCGACGGTATGGATCACCACCAGGGGTGTTGGCCAGGGTTTCACTGTTGGCCAGGTTTTCAGAGATAACGCGCATCCGTGTGCCCTGGGCTTTCATGCCCGAAGCGGAAATGGCCATTGCATCAAAAAGTTCCATGGTTTCTATCCTTTAGAATTAGCTACCGCTGCGGCGCATAGCCGTACGCAGTTGTTCCAGATTTTTGTTGTATAAATTGGTGATCAGCTGATAGTCGAGGTTGTTACGGGACGACATCATCATCTGTTCTTCCAGATCGACGGCATTGCCGACCGGGGACACTTCATAGGTGCGGCGCTGTTGGGCGGTGGATAATTCCTGTGGAGCGCCAACGGCCTGCAAATGTGGAATATGGCTGCCTTCAGTAGTGGCCAGGGACAGTTGAACGCCTGTGCCATTCTTGCTGCGGCCTAAAGCTTTGGCAAAATCCGGCTCGACGACATCATTCGGGCGATAGCCCGGCGTGTCGGAATTGGTGATATTCTGGGCCAGGACGCGCTGACGCTGCATCAAGAAGGCCATCTTATCGTTCATGCCGTTGAGCAAATTGATATTTTCTAACATCTTATCCTCGTTCTCTGAGGGCTTTCGGCTCTTTTATCCTTTGCTTAAGAAACCTGGTTTTAAGCTAAAGATATGAGCGACAAGCCCGACATAAACGATATAAGCAAGAACCATGCCAATCCTGTGGAGACACCAGCGGTGGCCAAACAGGCCATTGCGGCGGCTTTACAGAATGATCCGAATGACAGTGAACTGCCGCGCTTGATCGCGGCGGGCCGTGGCAAATGGGCCGAACAGATTATGCAGATCGCCTTCGAGCGCGGGATCAAAGTGCGTCAGGATGCGCCTTTGGCCGAAATGCTGGCCGCCATCGAACTGGACAGCCCAATTCCGCCCGAGGCCATCATGGCCGTGGCGGAAATACTGGCTTATGTGTATGCGGCGGAAAATCCGGGCAGCGAGCCCGTTATGCCTAATGACGCCACCATGCCAATTGGTTGATGGAGTATAAAGGCTGGTAGCGGCGGATCTTGGCGGCGTTTTTGACATCCGGGGTCTGGTTATCCAAAACGACGGCCTTGTTCTGATCATACACCACCAGCACCGCATGCGGCATGCGCATCTCATGGTCATAGACGATAGCCAGGCGCAATTGTTTCTCCTGGAAGCCTAACGCCCGCAAGGACACGTATTTGGCAATCGCGTAATCCTCACAATCACCGCCACGGGCCATGAACTGCATCGGGGTCGCCCAATAATCATTCATGCTGTAATTATCTTTGTCAGCGATGAATTTGACTTTGTTCATATAGGTATTGACTGCTTTGACCTGGTCTTCTCGGTCCAGTTCACTGGCAGCCTTCAGGAAATTCATCCAGTTTTGGGTCACTGGCTTATGCATCGAGGCTTTGAAGCTGGTCCGGAAACGCTCCAACACGCCTGACCATTTGGTAAAGGGGGTCAAATCATCATAACGCGTCTCATTGGCGCCAAAGATGCTGGGGTAGCGCATGGAGGGTGCGGCTGAAAAGGGTTTTGTGCTGACAGAGGCCAGAACCAGATGCGGTGTTTCGTCATGATTAACCGCCACCATGTCTGTTTCGGCGGTTGCATCCGTAGCCTGTGGCTGGATGGCATTGTTCTTTTTAGCGGCTTCGGCGGTCTTACGCTGGGATGTCGGGATTTTGACGAAATCGCCATAGTCATTTTCGGCCATAGCCGGACCGGCCGCCAGCATCATGCTGACCAAACCAATAGTCAGGATGCGCGCCTTGCGGCGTGCAGGTTTTGTTGCGGGAGGCATGATTGTTTTGA
>DASWYT010000117.1:0-2912 GCA_036404835.1 Alphaproteobacteria bacterium
GACGGGCGTGAATCATTTATGAACAATTCAAAGAAATTTAGACTTTAACCTGCTTTAATCTCAGCAGAATCCTATCTTTACCTAGAGCATAAAAGACTTGCGGCAAGGCAGGGGACTGCATGGTGCCAGTGAGAACCGCACGCAGAACCGGTGCAACCTGACCCATTTTCAGTCCCGTTGCAGCGATCACATCATCCACAATACGATCAGCCGTCGTTTGGTTGATCTCGGTCATCGCGTTGATCATCGGGACAAGTGTCTCAATAATCTGTACGACATGTGGTTGTGCCAGCTGGCTTAAAGCTTTTTCATCATGGGCCAGAGGCAGCGGTGAGACATAGAAGAAACCGATATCGACCAGTTCGTTCAGCGTCTTAGCGCGTTCTTTCAGGCCCGGCATGGCACGCAGTAAGACGCTTTTATCGTCATCGTTCAGCGCGCGGCCCAGACGTGTTTCAAAACGCTCCGTTACCAGGCCCAGCATATCTTCATCGCTGCGCAGTTTCATGTAATGCGCATTGACGAAATCGAGTTTGGCGAAATCCAGTTGCGACGGGCTGCGGCCGATATGATCGACATCGAACCAGGCAATCGCCTGTTCGTCGGAAAAGATTTCATCATCGCCATGCGACCAGCCGAGGCGCAGCAAATAATTACGCATCGCTTCGGGCAGGTAACCCATATCGCGATACATCTCAACGGACGTCGCGCCGTGGCGTTTTGACAGTTTCTTGCCGTCCGGGCCATTAATCATCGGAAGATGGGCATAAACAGGTGTCGGCCAGCCCATCGCATCGATAATGACTTTCTGACGGAATGTGTTGTTCAGATGATCGTCGCCACGGATGATATGCGTGATGCCCATATCGAAATCATCCACGACAACAGACAGCATATAGGTCGGTGTACCGTCAGAACGCAGGATAATGAAATCATCCAGCTGGCTGTGGGATACGGTGACATCGCCCTGGACTTTATCAGGGATGGTTATCGCGCCATCACCGAGCGGTGCCTTGATACGGATGGTTGGTTTGATATCTTTCGGTGCTTCGGACGGATCGCGATCGCGCCAGCGACGGTCATACGCTACCGGGCGGCCTTCTTTCATCGCGTCTTCACGCATCTGTTCCAGTTCATCCGGTGTGCAATAGCAATAATAGGCTTTGCCCTGTTTGAGCAATTCCTGGGCGACTTCGGCATGGCGCGGCAGGTTTTTTGATTGGAAGACAATTTCGCCATCATGTTGATAACCGATCCAGGCCAGGCCGTTCATCAGCGCATCGACGGCTTCTGTGGTCGATCTTTCATAATCGGTATCTTCCACGCGCAGCAATGCTTTGCCGCCGTGACGTTTCGCAAAATAATAATTGAACAGCGCCGTGCGGCCGCCGCCAATATGCAGCATACCGGTCGGTGAGGGGGCGAAACGGACGACGACAGGGCTATCAGCCATGATAAAAACCTTTATAATCAACGCAAAATGATAACACATTCTAGTCTCGACCCTTTTGGGATGCAACCGCATTTGCACAAGAATCCGCAACCGGCCGGATTGTTGCTGTTGTGGTGGCCGGTGTTTTTAAGCATCGGGATCGGCTGGTATTTCTGCCTCTCCAGACCGCCGGCCCCGTTGGTGGGGTTAAGCGCATTGGCGGGGATTATCGCATTGGGCGGAGCAACGCGGCGTTGGCGTTATCATGATGTCTGGCGCTGGGTTATCTATGGTTTGTTCGCCATGGCACTGGGTTTTACCCTGATCCAGTTCCAGACCGACCGGATCACCATCGAGCCGTTACGCTATCCATCTTTTGGTCGCCCGTTACAGGGAACGATTGAAAGCGCTGAATATGTGCGGGGTGGCTGGCGGGTCGTTCTCAATGATACGCAACTGGAACCGGACCCGCGTTATTTGAAATACTGGCGTGCCAGTGACGGGCTGAAACGCTATCGCATCCGCGTAACGGTGCGTTCGCGCGATTTCCATCCGGCCATCGGTGATCGCATTCGCCTGAATGCCAGCCTGATCGCGCCGTCGGGAGAATTACTGCCCGGCATGTTTAATTTTCAGCGTCATGCGTTTTACCAGGAATTTTCCGGCTATGGCTACAGCAATACGCCCGTAGAATTGTTGACACCGGCACCGGATGAATTTCACGGGCTGGAACATTACCGGCAATATATTGCCCAGCGGGTGAAGGGCTTTTTGCTACAACATACGTTCGATCATCCGCAATCGGTGATTGGTTTAACGACAGCTTTACTCAATGGACAAAGGGCCGGGATCGATAAACAGGGTGAACAGGATATGCAGCGTTCCGGCTTGCAGCATCTGATTTCCATTTCCGGTTTCCATGTCAGTTTACTGGCGGCGATTGTCTTTTTCACCGTGCGGTTTTTACTGGCGCTGTCGATGCAACTGGCATTGCGTTTGCCGATCAAGAAAATAGCAGCCTTTGTCGCATTGCTGGCGATTATCATGTATATGCTGATTGTCGGGATGAGTGCGCCGACGGTGCGTTCCGTGCTGATGACGGGTGTCGTTTTGGTCGCCGTGATGCTGGACCGGGAAGCGATTACCTTGCGGCTTGTGGCTATCGCAGCGGCATTGATTTTGATTATCCAGCCGGACAGTCTGGTGACACCGGGATTCCAGATGTCCTTTGCTGCCGTGACGGCGCTGGTGGTGTTTTATCAGAAGACGCTGAATTTCTGGCAACTTCCGTTCTGGCGTGACAATATCTTTTATCGCGTGCTGTTTATCCTGCTGGGGTCTGTGGCAACGACATTGGTGGCCAGTATCGCCACAGCACCATTGGCAGTTTATCATTTCCAGCAATTGCCGATGTTGAGTGTGATTGCCAATGTCCTGGTGACGCCGATCATGGCCTTTATCGTCATGCCCGCCAGTTTGC
>DASWYT010000118.1:0-4575 GCA_036404835.1 Alphaproteobacteria bacterium
ATGGCAATTCCATCGTCGGTGCCGAGAATATCGATGTGGGTACATTGACTGCTACACGCGGTGCGCGCTTTGATGAACTGGCCGTCAATGGCCGCGCCAATTTCCAGGGCGGTGTTGATGCCGGTGGCGCAGTCACGATCGGTGGCGACTTAAGTGTCACGGATGGTGATATGAGCGTCACAAACGGTAACCTGAAAGTCCCGGGCGGTAACATCAGCGCCAAAGGCCTGCGTGCCGATACACTGGAAGCCGAAGACCTGACCACGAAAGACGTCTTCACTGATACGCTGAATGTCGAAGGCGGCGATACGTTGATCACCAGTAACCTGACCGTCAGTGGCGGTGCCAGCCTGGATATTACCGGCCCGCTGAAAGCCACCGTTGTCGATGCCGGCAGCATTACCGCCGACACGGTGAAAACACAGGATCTGGCCGTTACGGGTAGCACGTCCTTAGGCGGTTCCACCACCATCAACAACACGACCAGTATCGATCAATTGATCCTGGATGGTTGTATGAAGCTGGATGGCAAAGATTACGGGACGTGTAATTAACCTTGCCTGGCTTTAAGCCTGTATTTTTTGATTGACGGAATCGCTGTTCTGCGATAAATTGACTGCATGACTTTTGCAAATTCCATCTTCACGATCCATCATTTGCATCACGCGCAATAGCGCGTCATTTATCATTCCCCAAATTTACAATTTGATTCCCATGGTATGTCGAGCGTAACGCTCCGCTTCCAGCCATCGATCATTCATCATTTTTCTTTTTACGCGAGGTTTCCATGCTTTCCGCAGCCCCATCCTATGCCCAAAATTCAGAGTCCGTCAGGCCTTACAGCCAATATCAACCCACTGTGAATTATCTCAACAGCCGCAAAGCCAAATGGAAAAATGGTCCCGGCGGTGAATATCAGGCCGGTCCGTTTACCAACGTCTTTTCCCTGCGTGGTGATGAAAATAATGTCCCGACTATTTATCTGCCCGGTGGTCCCGGCTCGGCCCTGAACAGCGGCTATAAGGATTATTTTGACCCGACTACGACAAGACTGATCTTATCCGACTGGCGCGGTGTCGGTACATCACGCGCCGATAATCTGCTGACCGGCAATGATACACAAGGCCTCGTCAATGATGTGGATAAGATGGCAAATATCGTTGCACCCGATCAGAAAGTCATCCTGTTTGGCAGTTCATGGGGTTCAACCATTGCCGTTGCCTATGCCTTGCAAAATCCTGAAAAAATTGCCGGTCTGGTCTTGAACCGTTTATGGCTGGCCCGTCAGGCCGATACGGAATGGGAGTATAGTTCCAGCGGCCTCGCGGCACAGAAATACCCGGAACAATATCGCTCTTTTCGCAATTATACAGGCAAGACGGAAACGGCAGATATTGTCGCAACCTACCGGGATCGCCTGAACGATCCTGATCCGGCCCTGCAACAAGAAGCCTATCTCAATTGGATTTCCTGGGAATGGGCGATTAATGGTGATAATTTCACAGCGCAAGATAAGGAAAAAGCGCTCTCACCCGAGATCTATGCGTATGGCCTGACCCGTGCCCAGATTTTTACGAATTACACGGCCAATAATTATTTCTTCAACAAAGAAGGTCTCCTGGATATTGACGGACGCATTCCCGATGTCCCGGTTATTGTCACACAGAATGAATTTGACCCGACACACGATCCTTCGTCTTTTGGTTTAATGCGCGACTTGCTGCCCAATGCCGAGTTTATCGTACAAAAGAATGCCGATTGGCACTTTCTCTATGCGGCACAAATGAATGCCACACGCAGCAATTATTTTATTGAGAATGCGGCGGCTTATGGTGTAAAGAAAGTACAAAACCTTTACAAAGAACAACAACTGGTCCAGGACTAATTGATGCAAGAAACCATCCCGCAACAAGGTTTCCTGGATGTCGGCCAGGGACATCAGATTTTCTATCAGATCCATGGGCCGGATGATGGTATTCCGTTCGTGTTCCTGCATGGTGGTCCCGGCTCCGGCTTCAGCCAGAAACGCCTGGCTTTATTCGCTGGCAAGCCGATCAGGCTGATTGCATGCGATCAGCGTGGTTGCGGCCAATCGACGCCGACAGGTATCTCACCGGAAAACACCACGCAAAATCTGATTGATGATATCGAGAAATTGCGGCAATTCCTGAATATCCCTCAATGGTTTGTATGCGGCAATTCCTGGGGAAGCACCCTGGCCCTGCTCTATGCGATTCATTATCCGCAATCCTGCCTGGGGCTGGTTCTGGCCAGTCTTTTCCTGGGCCGGCCCCAGGATCAGGATTGGACGTTTGAAGCAGGACCAACATTATATCCCGACTTATTCAACCAGGTCAGTGACGGTTTGCCCACGGATATATCCTTTGAACGTGCGATTTACGAACGCCTGCTGACAGGCACGCCAGAAGAGAAATATGATGCGGCCTATCGTTTCTATATGCTGGGAACACCGTTATGCAGCCTGACACCGGACTACCCGACACGGGACAGTATCACCGATCAATCGGTGACGGGTGCGACATTGCTGCTTTATTACGCGTTCAAGGGATTCTTTATCTCGGATAATTTTATTCTCGATCATGCCGCTATTTTAAAAGATTTGCCGATCTGGCTGGTGCATGGCAAGTATGATATGGATTGCCGTTACGAACAGGCTTTGGAACTGCAACAGATTTTGCCGCATATCCAGTTACAGATCGTTGATGGTGCGCATGTGGTCACCGAAGAACCCATGGCCAGCACATTCAACGGCATCATTGCCGATGCCGTTGCTTATGCGTTTCATCATCTGGGTTTTAAGCCACCAGTTTCTGTCTGATTTTATCAATCGCTTCGGACATCTGATCCAGATTGGCGCCGCCTGCCTGGGCCATGTCCGGACGTCCTCCCCCCTTGCCGCCCAGCACTTCCGCACCGGCATTGACCAGATCGACTGCACTGATCGTGTCGGTCAGATCGGATGTCACGCCGACCACGATAGATGCGCGGCCGCTTTCTTTCGTCAGCACGACCACGACACCGGAACCGATCTGTTGTTTCAACTCATCAGCCAAAGGTCGTAAATCCTTCACCGGCAGATCGTCATACGTCTTGGCCACGAATTTCACATGACCGACCTGTTCAATCTCCTGTGCGCCACCACCGCCACCCATGGCGACCTTACGGCGCAACGTGCCGATTTCGGTGTTCAGGGACTGGTTCTCTTCGATCAGTTTCTGCACGCGGTCGAATAAGATTTCCGGCTGGGCTTTGAACAGGCTGGCTGTTTTTTCCAGCAGGGCCAGTTCGTCTTCCGCCATTTTCTCGGCCGTTATACCGGCCACCGCCTGGATACGGCGAACGCCCGACGAGACGGAGCCTTCGCTGATAATGCGGAACGCGCCGATCTCGGCCGTGTTTTTCGCATGCGTACCACCGCATAATTCGATGGAATAAGCGCGGCCTGTGGCATCGTTCGTGCCCATGCCGACGACGCGCACTTCATCGCCATATTTCTCGCCGAACAAGGCGCGGGCACCGGAATTCTTGGCTTCATCCAGATTCATCACCTTGGTTGAAATCGCTGTACCGGCGGCAATCTGGTCACGCACATCCTGTGTGATCTGTTGCAATTGTTCCGCGGTCAGACCGTCGCCATGCGAGAAATCGAGACGCAGACGATCCGGCGCGACATAGGAACCTTTTTGCGCGATATGCTCACCCAGATTGCGGCGCAGCGCTTCATGCAGCAAATGTGTTGCCGAGTGATGGCCCTGGGTCTGGCGGCGTGCTTTCGCATCGACAATCGCTTCGACCGCATCGCCTTTTTTCAGCGTGCCGTTTTTAACAACGCCCTGGTGCAGGAAGTAATTGCCGGTTGGCTTGCGCGTATCGATAATTTCGATCTCGGCATTATCAGTGCGTAAGATACCGATATCACCCACCTGGCCGCCGCTTTCGGCATAGAATGGTGTCTGGTTCAGGACGATACCGACCTGGTCGCCTGTCTTGGCTTCATTTATAATGGCGCCGTCTTTGACCATGGTCTGCACCACGGCCTCGGAACGCAGGGAACCGTAACCGAGGAATTCGGTATTACCGACATCATTTTGCAAATCGAACCAGATTTTATCCGTCGCCTTGTCGCCGGAACCGCTCCAGCTCTGACGGGCCAGCGCTTTTTGTTGCGCCATGGCGGTTTCAAAACCGGCTTCATCCAACTGGTATTTCTTGGTTTTAAGAATATCGGCCGTCAGGTCGAGCGGGAAACCGTATGTATCATAGAGTTTGAATGCCACCTCGCCCGGCAATGTGCCGCCATCCGGCAATTTGCCGACAGCTTCATCGAGCATTTTTAAGCCACGATCCAATGTCTCGCGGAAACGTGTTTCCTCGCGGTACAGCGTATCGGTGATCAAAGCCTGTTGCTGGATCAATTCCGGATAGGCCTGGCCCATCTGGTTGACCAGCACCGGTACCAGTTGATGCATCAACGGTGTCTTGGAACCGAGCAGATGCGCATGACGCATCGCGCGGCGCATGATACGGCGCAACACATAGTTACGGCCTTCATTA
>DASWYT010000119.1:0-7981 GCA_036404835.1 Alphaproteobacteria bacterium
GCAATGAAACTGACCAGTGAGCCGTCTTCGGCGACGAGCGTGTGTTTATCATCCGCTGTTTCCAGATGGATGAACGATTCCAACGGTTGTTTCACAAACCGGGCAAAGGGCGCTAAAAAACGATCCAGCCAACGCATAAGGTCACTCTATACTTGTTCTCTATTAAATATACATTCTGCGGACGAGTTCTAAAGACGTAGTTAAATAAACGCTGGTGACAACAGCATTATGCTCAGAGCCTGGCCGGTTACCCTTCAGCCCTTTCTCAATAAACCCTTACCCGATCTGTTGCAAAATTGTGACAATGTGTGGCTTTCGTGTGCCAGGGGCCGCTTTAAGGATTATTAAACCATTGAAGCTCTTGTCAGGTTCAGCAAAACATGCTTTAGCTGACAATTGTGAGAAAGGTCACAGCGACCCGCATTCGTGCGGTTCATTGTCTGGCCGGCCATTTCAAACGTTTATTACTAACCTTGATCAAGGATTATTCCAATGAAAAAACTGTTTGCTGCTTTGCTGCTGGTTATGGCTTCCCTGAACGTTGTTGCTTGCGCTTCTAACGCTTCCCAAGAAGACAGCACCGCTGCTGCCGCTGAAGAGCGTGCAGATCGCGCTGAAGCCCTGGCTAACGACTCCCTGCGCAAGTAAGGACGTTAAGCCTCGTTTCATACGAGCTTAAAAAAGAAACGTCGGCGGCATTTTGCCCCGGCGTTTTTTTTATGCCTTGAGTTGATTTTATTTAATCTTCGACAACCCGCAACATCTGCGCCCGGGGATGCAGCCGGTTGATCAAATCACGCATGTCATCAACATGCAGCTCCGTATAACGCTGGGTCGTGCTGATCGAGGCGTGGCCGAGCAATTCCTGGATGATGCGGATATTCACCCCGTCGACCAGCAGATGCGTCGCGAAAGAGTGACGCAGTGCGTGCGGTGTCACCGTATCCGGCAGACCGAGCTGCTGGCGGATTGTGCGCAATTGGCGTTGGGCGACACCGGGATTGAGACGCTTGCCCTGTTTGCCCATAAAGAGCGGCTGATCGCCCCCCTGGAACGGGCAGACATTTAAGTAAGCCTCCATCGCCGTATGCATTTCCGGCAGGATCGTCACCAGGCGCTGTTTATTGCCTTTACCGGTGATGATGATCGTATCGCTGTGATGCGGCCAGTCTTTCTGGTTAAGCTGAAGCGCTTCATCGATACGCAGGCCCCCACCCCATAAAATCGTAAAGAGCGCGGCATCGCGCGTCCCCAGCCATGATTCACTGCCCAGCGAACCGGCATGTTCCAGCACGTCTTTCGCCGCCTCAATCGTCAGTGGTTTCGGCAGGGTGCGATCGGATTTTGGCGTGCGTAAAAGTTTGATCGCCGGATTATGCACATGACCTTCCTTATCCAGCCATAAATAGAAATGACGCAGGCTGGACACCATGCGGGCGCGGCTGCGGGCCGTGACATGATCCATCGCATGTTTCGCCAGCCAGGCGCGAAAATCGCCAAGCCCTGCTTCCGCCATCATTTCCAGCGTAATCGGCGTGGCGCGGTGATGTTGATAGAATAACAGGAAGTCCTGCACATCATGGTGATAGGCCCGCACCGTATGTTTCGACAGGCGTTTGCCATGCGTGATCCAGTCCAGCCAGATCGTCATGATCGGCGTCAGATCGGTATTCACCAGGACAGGGGCCAATTCGCTCATCAGTCTATTGTGGGCGTTAACCTTTAACGGATCGTAATGGTAATAATATTGCTCTAAATTTTTATATTTTTTATTGATATTACGCTTTAGTTATGACATTATATCGATCCTAACAAAACAAGAGGAAAACCCCTATGACCGCCCCTAAGAAATATACACGTTCCACTGCAAAAGAATTTTTCCAGAACCAGAATATGAACTTCACCGGCAAGCCAGGTGATAAAATCGTTTATCTGTGTGCCGAGACCGATAAGAACCGTATCACAGGTGGCTATTTCATGACCGAGAACGGACAAGTCATTGGCGGTGCATCCAGACAAATCACACAATTCGCCATGAAAACAAAAGCTATGGAGCGCGTTGGCTTGATGGCACGTGTTTACAGTCCTGCCAATTAATTCGTTGAGTTCGACATGGGTCAAAAGAAAAACCTGCAGCGCACGCTGAGCAAACGCAAACATGCCGATAAGACACCAGCCTATCAAAAGGCCGTGGATTATCATGTTACAGCACGAGACTTACAGCGCACGGGCCCTGTATCACCTCAACAATCACCCAAAAACTCTCATCGTATGTCATGATAAAAACCCCGCCTAATTACAGGCGGGGTTTTTTAATAGCTTTTTGCAGGTGGGTTCTGGCTATAACGTATTTATTATTTACAGAATATCTATTTTTATCTTGCGCAATTTGGACGAATCATATAATTTAAATACCAAGAACAACCCATAAGGAGAATAAAAAAATGGCTAAAAAAGGCACTGGCAAGAAACCCCCTCAAAAAAATAGCAACAAGAGAAAACCAACCGAAACATATCAGGCACCTCCTAAAAAAGTTCCAGCTTACCAACAGGCTGCAAAAGCTTTCATTGATGCGGGCGCTGACAAGACTGGCATGACCTTTAACCAAATCGCGCGTACCGTTCGCTACGATATGCAATAATTCTGTTCATTTCTGAACACAAAAAAACCGCCTCGGTCAGGCGGTTTTTTTTATGTGCCTTATTTTGTTTTTCATTTTAATCGGGGTATCTCAGATGCACCAGCTTTTTCGCTGTGTTCCAATATAAACCACCTTCTTCTGCGCCGACCTGATGGATAAAAGCGCTCATTGCACCGACAAAACCCATTCTGACATAGCCAACAACATTGATAGACTCTGACATGTTTTCACGCATATGCTGTATGGCCTCTGAGGCTTGTTGCAGCTCTGGCACCGATAAGGATGCCTGGACCTGGTTCAATATTTCCATACCATCTATATACGTTATTCCATAGGTGAGAGCACCGCATGCCACACCTGTCAAAACTGTTCCGGCAATCCGCAGGTTTTTCTGATATTGAAGAACATTATCCCAGTAATCATCACCCATGATTTTCCTCCATGTGACATGATCACATAGTGGAATTATTGTAAATTTATGTCAAGAAAAAATCAGTGTGCCAGGAAACGGCGGACCAGACGCTCGATGACATCCGTTAAGAAGGCCACCAGTTCCGTGCCCTGTCCTTCGACATAGGCACCGGCATCGCGGCTGCCGAAGGCCAGCAGGCCTTCCGGTGTTTCGCGGCTGATATGGAGGCGCAGCAGAGCCTGGCTTTGCACCAGTTTCGCGGCCGGACCGTAAAGGGCCGGATCGCCTTTGCATTGGGCCTGTAACAATGTTTCGCGATCACCGAGCATACGATCGATCATGCCCGGTGCCACGATACGCACACCGGCCTGCAGACCCAGCACTTCATCATCGGTTGCCGCTTCCATCACCACACTGATCACATCGACACTCAGCATCAGGGTAAGTTCAGACGTGATCATCTCGATCAGATCCTCCAGCGAACGTGCTTCGAGCAGGCGTAACACGCCGGCCTGCATACGCGCCTGGACTGTCATGTTATTGCGGGCGGAATCCAAGAGGGCCTGTTGACGTACATCGGCACGCTGGCGGTCCTGTTGCAGTTTCTGTACCATGAATTGCTGGAAATCGACGACACGGTTGCCGTCATGTTGCGCCGGCACGTCCAGAACCTGAAGCAGTTGCGGATTGCGTTGCAGGAAATCAGGATTGCGTTGCAGATACTGCAACACTTCATTCTCGGAAAATTGGTCAAAGCTGCTCATATTGGCATTCGCCGCGACATTCTGGTTCATTGAAAAACTATTCCTTAATTTAGCGCAAAACTGATGATGAAGTTGTTAACTCCACAAAATGGGACCTAGAGGATCGACTGGCCGGTTTTCTGCCAGTCCGCCGTAAAAGCGGCCAAACCTTTATCCGTCAGCGGATGGGCAAACATCTGGCGCAGGATTTTCGGCGGCATGGTCACGACATCGGCACCGACCTTGGCGGCCATCACCACATGCTGCACATGGCGCAATGATGCGGCCAGAACTTTTGTATGAATATCCGGATGCTGGCGGAAGATCTGGATGACTTCATCCAGGATCGCGATACCGTCATGGCCGATATCATCGAGACGGCCCACGAAAACAGACACATAGGTTGCACCGGCTTTCGCCGCGAGCAAAGCCTGTGCGGCGGAGAAGCACAATGTTACGTTCACTTTGTGATTGCTGTCGGTCAGATTCTTGCAGACACGCAAACCCGCTTCGGTCAGCGGCACTTTGATCACGACATTTTTTGCAATCGTCACCAGCTTGTCGGCTTCTTTCTGCATTGTCTCGTAATCGGTTGCCGTCACTTCAGCGCTGACCGGACCTTGCACCATGGCCGCAATATCTTTTGTCAGGGCAAGGAAATTCTGGCCTGATTGTTGCGCGACCAGGGATGGATTCGTTGTCACGCCATCGACCATGCCGCTGGCGAGGAGATCTTTAATATCGGTCAGATCCGCCGTGTCGAGAAAAAATTGCATACTATCCGTACCTTAGTCAGAGACTTAAACGATACGCTGATTTAAGACCGGGATAGTTTAAAAAACCCTTCATAAACATCTTGCACCCCTGGTCAAAATGATCTTTTATGAAAAGGTGATCGCACCCGAAACCCTTGATGCACCCGCCCCGACTGTCACCTATCCGGTGACCGGAAAAATGACGGGCAAATCCCTTAAACATCTGCGCCTGCATCGCTTTTTAGATACCGCCCTGCATGTTTCGTATGCACTGACAATGGGAATGCCCCTTCCATCCCTCATGCTGGGTGGTTTCATGGTGGGCGGTGTCCTTTATCCGAAGATTTTTCCGGCAAATGAAACCATCATCATCGGCATGGCGGGCAGTACCCTGATCGCAACCGCGGCGGGACTCTATGAGGCCACGTGTAAAGAGAATAACAATCCACGCAGCCGCCTGACCCATAGCTATAATCACCGCGCCATCACCATCGAACCATGTCCGCAGAAAACAGCCCGCAATATCGTCCTGACCAGTGCATTTATGGGTGCAGCCTTGCTGACCGATGTGAGCGGTGCCGGCAAACAGATGACCCATGCCGTCAATGATTTCGTGGATTCGACCAAACATTATCTGGTCAATATCCAAGAAACGACAAAGCAACATATGAATATTGCACATTACAGCCAATCTCTCCGTCATACGACACACTAGTCTTCCCAGCACTAGTCTTCCCATCGCTCCTGTTCTAACCTTCTGTCATGTCTATTGTGCAGATTCTTCCCCTGCGGCCGGTGAGTCGCGCTTACAGCTATCAGGTCGCGGATCACCAGTCCGTCGTGCCGGGGCAGATCGTGCGTATTCCATTTGGCAAGAATGCCAAACTGCCTAATGAGATGGGCATCGTCTGGGCGATCCCGGAAAAGGACGAGACGCCACGGGATAAACTGAAAACATGTTACCCGCTGGACCTGATCCCGCCTTTATCGGACGCATTGCGTCAGCTGATCGATTTCACCGCCGCCTATACGATGGGTTCACGCGGCATGGTGGCAAAAATGTCGGTGCCGCTGAATGATATAGCACCGCCGGTCCACAAGGTCACACTCTATCGCCTGACACCGCTGGGCGAAACCATCGATATCACGCCACTGACGGCAGCGCGCGGCAAAGTCGTGACGACTTTACGCAAGGAAAAAGCGCTGACACTGGCCGACCTGACATTGCAGGCCGGTGTTTCATCCGCCGTGCCGAAAGGCCTGATCGCCAAAGGCCTGGTCACCACCGAAGAGATTTCACAGGAAACCGCGACACCGCATATCGAACCGCAGGATGTGCATCTGCCGACATACTCCGCAGAACAGCAAAGCGCCGCCGATCAGTTACGCCAACAAGTGCGTGATAAAAAATTCAAAGTGACATTGCTCGACGGTGTTACCGGTTCCGGCAAGACCGAAGTTTATTTCGCCGCCTTGCTCGAAGCGTTGCAGATGAAGAAACAGGCTTTGGTGCTGGTGCCGGAAATTACACTGACCGCGACGTTCCTGGAGCGTTTTGAACAGCGTTTCGGTATCAAGCCGATTATCTGGCATTCGACCCTGACACCGGCCCAGCGCCGCCGCAATTACCAGGCGATCTGCCGTGGCGAAGCACAAGTCGTGATCGGCGCACGGTCTGCCCTGTTCCTGCCCTATGCCGATCTGGGTGTGATCGTCATCGATGAAGAACATGATTCATCGTATAAACAGGAAGAAGTGCTGTTCTATAATGCACGCGACCTGGCAATCAAACGCGGCCATCTGGAAAATCTGCCGGTCGTTCTGGTGTCGGCAACGCCATCGCTGGAATCCTATGCCCACGCGGCCGAAGGCAAATATCAATGGATCAAATTGCCGCATCGTCATGCCGGTGCAACCTTGCCGACGATCGACACGATCGATCTGCGTCGCGAAAGTCTCAATGCCACACAATTCCTGTCACCGACTTTGATTGCCGCCGTTGAAAAAACGCTGGCGCGTAAAGAACAGGTTCTGCTTTATCTGAACCGTCGCGGTTATGCGCCGCTGACACTTTGCCGCACCTGTGGCCATCGTTTTGAATGTCCACATTGTACAGCATGGATGGTACAGCATAAAAACCGCGGGCAATTACTCTGCCATCATTGCGGTCATGTGATGGCCGCCCCGCGCATCTGCCCGCAATGTAACGATGAGGATTCACTGGTTGCCTGCGGTCCGGGTGTCGAGCGTATTTATGATGCGGTCCGGTCGCAATTCCCGGAGGCCCGTGTCGTGGTCCTGTCCAGCGATACGCAAAAATCGATGGCAGGCTTGCAGGAAACGCTGGAGAAAATCGAGCATCACGCCGTCGATATTATTATCGGCACGCAAATCATCGCCAAAGGTCATCACTTCCCCGACCTGACCCTGGTCGGTGTCGTCGATGCAGATCTCGGTCTCGCCGGTGGCGATCTGCGCGCCTCTGAACGTACCTATCAAATTCTGCATCAGGTCGCCGGCCGTGCCGGCCGTGCGGAAAAACCAGGCTTCGTCCTGCTGCAATCCTATTTGCCGGAACATCGCGTCATGCAGAGTTTGCTGGCCAATGACCGCAACGCGTTTCTCGGCGTCGAGGCACAAGAACGCAAGGATGCGGGCATGCCCCCCTATGGACGTCTGGCATCGTTGATCATCTCATCCTCCAGCGAAAGCGCTGCCCAGGATCAGGCCCAGGAACTGGCGCGTCATATTCCATGGCATGATGATGTGCAGGTTTTAGGCCCGGCCCCCGCGCCACTCTATAAACTACGCAATAAATTCCGCTTGCGCTTTTTGATCAAGGCGACGAAGGATTTCAAGATCCAGCCTTACATCACCCACTGGCTGGAACACACGCCCAAAACCAAAAATGCCCGCATCCAGATCGATATCGATCCGTATGGGTTTATGTAGGTAAAATCAATTCCATTGTGATGGTAATGTACCGTGCCACACAATGCCTTTGGCAATTTTAGTCGCATTGAGCGGAACAAGGAGCTGCGCCTTATTAGCCAGCACTTCTTCCGCATTCAATTTATACAATGTCAGATTTTCTTTCGGCTGCACGTAAAATACCTGGCTGGCTACATAAAGCGCATGATCTTGCGGTGTATAGTCAAATATTTTTTTCGCCTGCAGAGAATTTTCCCGATAAAGACGGTCTATATTCCTCAAAGTTTGATGGACCAGCTCATGACCAATAACCTCGGCACTGGTCATGCGGTCCATAAACATAGGGATATAAAGCACACCTTCATCATGATCTTCATTCGCCGGAATGGTGTAATAACCTGGTTTATGCGTCGGCTGCACGCCAGTGCCATCGTTAAAGCTGTGATGGACTGTATCCATCAGATAGGCATTCCGTATCTGGGCCGTGACATGATCACG